>NZ_JBHZEJ010000059.1:0-54685 GCF_042756365.1 Streptomyces sp. NPDC059092 | reverse complement strand
CGTAGCCGCGCCCGCGGCCCCTCGGGGGCCCCCGGGAGGCCGAGAATCCGCCCGACCGGCCTCCGGGGCACCACTGTGGGCCCGCTGTTCCGTGTACGACAGCCACCGCTACCGTACGAAGCCTCCCGCCTGGCTCGCCAGGTCGAGGAAGTACTGCGGGGCGACGCCCAGGACCAGGGTGACCAGGACGCCCACGCCGATGGCCGTCATCGTGAGCGGTGACGGCACGGCGACCGTGGGGCCGTCCGGCTTCGGCTCGCTGAAGAACATCAGCACGATGACCCGGATGTAGAAGAACGCCGCGATGGCCGAGGCGATCACACCGACCACCACCAGCGCGCCCGCGCCGCTCTGGGCCGCCGCCTTGAAGACCGCGAACTTCCCCGAGAAGCCCGAGGTCAGCGGGATACCCGCGAAGGCGAGCAGGTAGACCGCGAAGACCGCCGCCACCAGGGGCGAACGCCGGCCGAGCCCCGCCCACTTGGAGAGGTGGGTGGCCTCGCCGCCCGCGTCGCGGACCAGGGTGACGACCGCGAACGCGCCGATCGTCACGAAGGAGTACGCCGCCAGATAGAAGAGGACGGACGAGATCCCCTCACTGGTCCCCGCGATCACACCGGCCAGGATGAACCCGGCGTGGGCGATCGAGGAGTACGCCAGCAGCCGCTTGATGTCGGTCTGGGTGATGGCGACGATCGCGCCGCCCAGCATCGTGAGGATGACGACGCCCCACATCACCGGCCGCCAGTCCCAGCGCAGGCCGGGCAGCACCACGTACAGCAGGCGCAGCAGCGCGCCGAACGCGGCGACCTTCGTCGCCGCCGCCATGAAGCCGGTGACCGGGGTGGGCGCGCCCTGGTAGACGTCCGGGGTCCACATGTGGAACGGGACGGCACCGACCTTGAAGAGCAGCCCCATCAGGACCATCGCACCGCCGATGAGCAGCAGCGCGTCGTTGCCCATGGTGTCGGCGAGCGCCGGGTCGACGCTCTGGACGGTGCCGTCGACGACCTCGGCGATCCGGGCGTACGAGACGGAGCCCGCGTACCCGTAGAGCAGGGCGACCCCGAAGAGCAGGAACGCCGACGAGAAGGCGCCCAGCAGGAAGTACTTGACGGCGGCTTCCTGCGACATCAGCCGCTTGCGGCGGGCGAGGGCGCAGAGCAGGTAGAGCGGGAGGGAGAAGACCTCCAGCGCGATGAAGAGCGTCAGCAGGTCGTTGGCGGCCGGGAAGACCAGCATGCCGGCCACCGCGAACATCAGCAGCGGGAACACCTCGGTGGTGGTGAACCCGGCCTTGACGGCGGCCTTCTCGCTGTCGCTCCCCGGTACGGCGGCGGCCTGCGCGACGAAGGAGTCGACGCGGTTGCCGTGTGTCTCCGGGTCGAGCCTGCGCTCGGCGAAGGTGAACACGGCGACGACCGACGCCAGCAGGATCGTGCCCTGGAGGAAGAGCGTCGGGCCGTCGATGGCGATGGCGCCCATCGCGGCGATGTGCTTCTTCGTCGTGCCGTATCCGCCCGCCGCGAGTCCGACCACCGCCGCGAAGGACGCGGCCAGGGCGACGACGGAGAGGAAGAGCTGCGCGTGGTAGCGCGCCTTGCGGGGGACGAACGCCTCGGCCAGGATGCCCAGGACCGCGGCGGCCAGCACGATCAGCACGGGCGAGAGCTGCGCGTACTCGATCTTCGGGGCCGGGATCTTGGCGATTCCCTCGGCCGCCGTCGTTGTCCACAGGTTGTGGACGACAGTCGCACTCACGGAGCGGCCTCCACCTCGGGCTTGGGATCGGTCTTCTGTACGTCGGACATCGTGTGCTCCACCGCCGGGTTGACGATCTCGGTCAGCGGCTTCGGGTAGACGCCCAGGAAGAGGAGCAGCGCGATCAGCGGGGTGACGACCACCAGCTCCCGGATCCGCAGATCCGGCATGGTCCTGACCTCGGCCCTGACCGCGCCGGTCATCGTGCGCTGGTAGAGGACCAGGACGTAGAGCGCGGCGAGCACGATGCCGAGGGTGGCGATGATGCCGACCACCGGATACCGGCTGAACGTGCCGACCAGGACGAGGAATTCACTCACGAACGGGGAGAGCCCCGGCAGCGAGAGCGTGGCGAGCCCGCCGATCAGGAACGTCCCGGCGAGGACCGGGGCGACCTTCTGCACCCCGCCGTAGTCCGCGATGAGCCGGGAGCCGCGCCGGGAGATCAGGAAGCCGGCCACCAGCATCAGCGCGGCCGTGGAGATCCCGTGGTTGACCATGTAGAGCGTGGCGCCCGACTGGCCCTGGCTGGTCATCGCGAAGATGCCCATGATGATGAAGCCGAAGTGCGAGATCGACGCGTAGGCGATCAGCCGCTTCATGTCGCGCTGGCCGACCGCGAGGAGCGCCCCGTAGATGATGCTGATCAGCGCCAGTACGAGGATCGCGGGGGTGGCCCACTTGGACGCCTCGGGGAAGAGCTGGAGGCAGAAGCGGAGCATCGCGAAGGTGCCGACCTTGTCGACGACCGCGGTGATCAGTACGGCGACGGGCGCGGTGGCCTCTCCCATGGCGTTGGGCAGCCAGGTGTGCAGCGGCCAGAGAGGGGCCTTCACCGCGAAGGCGAAGAAGAAGCCGAGGAACAGCCAGCGTTCGGTGTTCGTCGCGATGGACAGGGTGCCGTTGGCCCGCGCCTCCGCGATCTCGGAGAGCGAGAAGGTGCCCGCGACCACGTAGAGGCCGATGACGGCGGCCAGCATGATCAGCCCGCCGACCAGGTTGTAGAGCAGGAACTTGACGGCCGCGTAGGAGCGTTGCGTCGCCGCCGCCTCATCGCCGCCCCCCGCCGCGGTGGCGGCGAACTGAGCAGGTGCGGCGCGGTCACCGAAGCCGCCGATGAGGAAGTACATCGGGATGAGCATGGCTTCGAAGAGGATGTAGAAGAGGAAGACGTCGGTGGCCTCGAAGGAGAGGATCACCATCGCCTCGACCATCAGGATCAGCGCGAAGAAGCCCTGGGTCGGCCGCCAGCGGCGGTTCGGGTTCACCTCTTCCAGCGGGTCGGCGTCGTGCCAGCCCGCCAGGATCACGAACGGGACCAGCAGCGCGGTGAGCGCGAGGAGCGCCACCCCGATGCCGTCGACGCCCAGTTCGTACCGCACGCCGAAGTCCGCGATCCAGGCGTGGGACTCGGTGAGCTGGTAGCGGGCGCCGCCGGGCTCGAAGCGGACCAGCACCACGGCGGCCAGCACGAGCGTGGCGAGCGAGAAGAGCAGCGCCAGCCACTTGGCGGCGGTGCGCCGGGCGGCCGGGACGGCCGCCGTGGCGATCGCCCCGATCGCGGGCAGCGCCGCCGTCGCGGTCAGAAGGGGGAACGACATATCCGGTTACACCGCCCTCATCAGCAGGGTCGCGGCGATGAGCACTGCCGTACCTCCGAACATCGAGACCGCATAGGTGCGGGCATAGCCGTTCTGCAGCTTGCGCAGCCGTCCTGAGAGCCCGCCGAACGAGGCCGCGGTGCCGTTGACCACCCCGTCGACCAGGGTGTGGTCGACGTAGACCAGGGAGCGGGTGAGGTGTTCGCCGCCGCGCACCAGGACCACGTGGTTGAAGTCGTCCTGGTACAGGTCGCGGCGGGCGGCGCGGGTGGCGAGCGAGCCGCGCGGAGCGACCACCGGGACGGGCCGGCGGCCGTACAGGAACCAGGCGACGGCGACCCCGATGACCAGGACGACCATGGTGGCGCCGGTGACGGCGCCCGCGCTGATCGGCGCGTCTCCGTGGTCGTGTCCGGTGACGGGCTCCAGCCAGTGCAGGAAGCGGTCGCCGATGGAGAAGAACCCGCCGGCGAAGACCGAGCCGAACGCCAGGACGATCATGGGGATGGTCATGGACTTCGGGGACTCGTGCGGGTGCGGCGGGTTGCCCTTCTCGTCCGGCTGCCAGCGCTTCTCGCCGAAGAAGGTCATCAGCATCACGCGTGTCATGTAGAACGCGGTGATCGCGGCGCCCAGCAGGGTGACGGCGCCGAGGATCCAGCCCTCCGTGCCGCCCTTGGCGAAGGCCGCCTCGATGATCTTGTCCTTGGAGAAGAAGCCGGAGAGGCCGGGGAAGCCGATGATCGCGAGGTAGCCGAGGCCGAAGGTGACGAAGGTGACGGGCATGTACGTCCGCAGGCCGCCGTACTTCCTCATGTCGACCTCGTCGTTCATGCCGTGCATGACCGAACCGGCGCCGAGGAAGAGACCGGCCTTGAAGAAGCCGTGCGTCACCAGGTGCATGATCGCGAAGACGTAGCCGATCGGGCCGAGGCCCGCCGCCAGGATCATGTAGCCGATCTGCGACATCGTCGAACCCGCGAGGGCCTTCTTGATGTCGTCCTTCGCGCAACCGACGATCGCACCGAAGAGCAGCGTCACCGCGCCGACCACCACGACCGCCAACTGGGCGTCCGGGGCCAGGTTGAAGATCGCGGAGGAGCGGGTGATCAGGTAGACGCCCGCGGTGACCATCGTCGCCGCGTGGATCAGGGCCGAGACCGGGGTCGGGCCCTCCATCGCGTCGCCCAGCCAGGACTGGAGCGGCACCTGGGCCGACTTGCCGCAGGCGGCCAGCAGCAGCATCAGGCCGATCGCCGTCAGCTTGCCCTCGGTCGCGTCGCCGGTGGCGGCGAAGACCGGGCCGAAGGCGAACGTGCCGAATGTCGTGAACATCAGCATGATCGCGATCGACAGACCCATGTCACCGACACGGTTGACGAGGAACGCCTTCTTCGCCGCCGTCGCCGCGCTCGGCTTGTGCTGCCAGAACCCGATGAGCAGGTACGAGGCGAGGCCCACGCCCTCCCAGCCGACGTACAGCAGCAGGTAGTTGTCCGCGAGGACCAGCAGCAGCATCGCCGCCAGGAACAGGTTCAGGTAGCCGAAGAAGCGGCGCCGCCGCTCGTCGTGCTCCATGTACCCGATCGAGTAGATGTGGATCAGGGTGCCCACACCGGTGATCAGCAGGACGAAGGTCATCGACAACTGGTCGAGCTGGAAGGCGACGTCCGCCTGGAAGCCCTCGACGGGGATCCAGGAGAACAGGTGCTGGTGCAGGGAGCGGTCCTCGCCGCTCCTGCCGAGCATGTCGCCGAAGAGCACCACGCCGATCACGAAGGACGCGGCGGCCAGCAGTGTGCCGAGCCAGTGGCCCGCGCGGTCGAGCCGGCGACCGCCGCACAGCAGGACCGCCGCTCCGAGCAGAGGCGCCGCGACGAGCAGCGCAATCAAGTTCTCCACGATTCAGCGACCCCTCAGAGCTTCATCAGGCTGGCGTCGTCGACCGAGGCCGAGTGGCGGGAACGGAACAGCGAGACGATGATCGCGAGCCCGACCACGACCTCCGCGGCGGCGACGACCATCGTGAAGAACGCGATGATCTGGCCGTCGAGATTGCCGTGCATCCGGGCGAAGGCGACGAACGCCAGGTTGCAGGCGTTGAGCATCAGCTCGACGCACATGAAGACCACGATCGCGTTCCGCCGGATCAGCACACCGGCGGCGCCGATGGTGAACAGCAGGGAGGCGAGGTAGAGGTAGTTGACCGGATTCACCGCTTGACCTCCTTGTCCACGTGCCCCGAACCCGTACGGCCGGAATCCGTACCGTCAGGATCCGTACGGCCTGAATCCGCGGGGTCCAGGCCGCGGCGGCCCAGCCGCTCCGACGACCGCTGCTCCAGCGCCCTCAGGTCCGCGATGGCCTCGTCCGACACGTCGCGGATCTGGCCCCGGTCCTTCAGCGTCCTGCTGACCGTCAGCTCGGACGCGGTGCCGTCCGGCAGCAGGCCCGCGATGTCCACCGCGTTGTGCCGGGCGTAGACACCGGGGGCGGGCAGCGGCGGCAGCTGGCCGCTCCGCACCCGCGCCTCGGCCAGCTCCCGCTGGGTCCTGGCCCGCTCGGTGCGCTCCCGGTGCGTGAGCACCATCGCGCCGACCGCCGCGGTGATCAGCAGCGCGCCGGTGATCTCGAAGGCGAAGACGTACTTCGTGAAGATCAGGGCGGCCAGGCCCTCCACGTTGCCGCCCGCGTTGGCCTGGGCGAGCCCCGTGAAGGAGTTCAGCGAGGCGTTGCCGATCCCGGCGATGAGCAGCACGCCGAAGCCGAGCCCGCAGGCGGCGGCCCACCAGCGCTGGCCCTTCAGCGTCTCCTTCAGGGAGTCGGCCGCGGTGACACCGACCAGCATGACCACGAAGAGGAACAGCATCATGATCGCGCCGGTGTAGACGACGATCTGGACGACACCCAGGAAGTAGGCCCCGTTGGCGAGGTAGAAGACCGCCAGGATGATCATGGTGGCGGCGAGGCACAGCGCGCTGTGCACGGCCTTCTTCATCAGGATCGTGCAGAGCGCGCCGACCACGGCGACCGTGCCGAGGATCCAGAACTGGACGGCCTCACCGGTCGAGGTGAGCGACCCGGCGGCGAGCGCCGGCGCCAGCGTGCCGGACAGCTGACCACCCGCGGGTCCTGCCAGGGAGCTTGCCAGGAGGCTCATGCCTCGGCCCCCTCGTCCTGCGGCTTCTCGCCCTTGCTGACGGCCACTTGCCGGACCGTGCCGGGCGCGGCCTCCGTGACCAGACCCCGGTAGTAGTCCTGCTCGTCCGTGCCGGGGAAGATCGAGTGCGGCGACTCGACCATGCCCTCCTCCAGGCCCGCGAGAAGCTGCTCCTTCGTATAAATGAGGCTCTCGCGGGAGCTGTCGGCCAGCTCGAACTCGTTGGTCATCGTGAGCGCCCGGGTCGGGCACGCCTCGATGCACAGTCCGCAGAAGATGCAGCGCGCGTAATTGATCTGGTAGACGCGGCCGTAACGCTCCCCCGGGGAGTAGCGCTCCTCCTCCGCGTTGTCCGCGCCTTCCACATAGATCGCGTCCGCCGGGCAGGCCCACGCGCACAGCTCGCAGCCGATGCACTTCTCCAGGCCGTCCGGATGGCGGTTGAGCTGGTGCCGGCCGTGGAAGCGCGGCGCGGTGACCTTCGGCGTCTCCGGATACTGCTCCGTCAGCCGCTTCTTGAACATGGCCTTGAAGGTCAGACCGAAGCCGGCCACCGGATTCCGCGGCGGACGCGGGATGTCGCTCCGAGGAGCGTCCGCCTGCTCGGCGCCCCCCTGCGGTTCGCTCCGCTGCGGGAGGTTCTCCTGCGAAGAGTCAGACACTGCCGGCCTCCTTTCCGTCACTCTCGGTACCGTCACTCACAGTATTGGCCCCGCCACTGACAATCAGCTCCCGCTCGCGTCGCGGCTGCCTGCGCGGCACCGGCGGCAGCGTCTGTCCGGGCAGCGGCGGTACGGGGAAACCGCCCGCCATCGGGTCGAAGGCCGGTGGCTCCGGTTCGTGCTCCGCCTCGTAACGGTCCTTCCTGTCGCGGAAGATGTCCGCGATGAAGGAGAGCAGCAGGAGCGTGATGATCGCTCCGGCCACGTACAGCAGGATCGTCTGGAAGGAGTAGTTCTCGTTGCGCAGCGCCCGTACGGTCGCGACGAGCATCAGCCAGACCAGCGAGACCGGGATCAGGACCTTCCAGCCGAGCTTCATGAGCTGGTCGTAGCGCACGCGGGGCAGCGTGCCGCGCAGCCAGATGAAGAAGAAGAGCAGCAGCTGGACCTTGAGGACGAACCAGAGCATCGGCCACCAGCCGTGGTTCGCGCCCTCCCAGAAGGTGGAGATCGGCCACGGGGCGCGCCAGCCGCCGAGGAAGAGCGTCGTCGCGACGGCCGAGACGGTCACCATGTTGACGTACTCGGCCAGCATGAACATCGCGAACTTGATGGACGAGTACTCGGTGTTGAAGCCGCCGACCAGGTCGCCCTCGGACTCCGGCATGTCGAACGGGTTGCGGTTGGTCTCCGCCACCATCGTGATGATGTAGATGATGAAGGAGACCGGCAGCAGCAGTACGTACCAGCGGTCCGCCTGCGCCTCGACGATCGCCGAGGTCGACATCGACCCGGAGTAGAGGAAGACCGAGGCGAACGCGGCGCCCATGGCGATCTCGTACGAGATCATCTGCGCGCACGAACGCAAGCCGCCGAGCAGCGGATACGTCGACCCCGACGACCAGCCGGCGAGGACGATGCCGTAGATGCCGACCGAGGCGACCGCGAGGATGTAGAGCATCGCGATGGGCAGGTCGGTGAGTTGCATCGTGGTGCGCTGGCCGAAGATCGAGACCTCGTTGCCCGCGGGCCCGAAGGGGATCACCGCGATCGCCATGAACGCGGGGATCGCCGCGATGATCGGCGCGAGGACGTAGACGGCCTTGTCGGCGCGCTTGACGATGATGTCTTCCTTGAACATCAGCTTCGCGCCGTCGGCGAGCGACTGGAGCATGCCCCAGGGACCGTGCCGGTTGGGGCCGATGCGCAACTGCATCCACGCGACGACCTTGCGCTCCCACACGATGGAGAAGAGCACGGTCAGCATCAGGAACGCGAAGCAGAACACGGCCTTGACGACCACGAGCCACCAGGGGTCACGGCCGAACATCGACAGGTCCTCGGCGGCGAGGACGCTCCCCGGGGCCGCCGCGATGTGGGCGAAGGCGGTCATGCGCGCACCTCCGGTGCTGCGTCGGCGGGACCGGACCGCGAGGGCCGGGGATGCGATGTGCCATCCTGCGCGGTGCCGGCCGGTTCCGCGGGGCCGATCCGTACGAGCGTCCCCGGCTGCGATCCTGTGTCCGCGAGGACGCCGCCTCCCGTGGAGTTCAGCGGCAGCCAGACCACCCGGTCGGGCATCGCCGTCACCGTCAGCGGGAGGGTGACCGTGCCCGCGGGACCGCTGACGGTCAGGTCGTCGCCGTCCTTGACGCCCGTCTCGGCGGCCGTCGCGGCGGACAGCCGGGCCACCGCCGCATGGCGCGTACCGGCCAACGCCTCGTCGCCCTGCTGGAGAAGGCCCTGGTCCAGCAGCATCCGGTGGCCCGCGAGGACCGCCTCGCCGTCACCGGGCCGGGGCACCGGACGCGCCGATTCCAGCGGTTCGGTGGCGCGCGGCCCGTCCCAGCCGCCGAGCCGGTCGAGTTCCGCCCGTACGGCACGCAGGTCCGGCAGCGCGAAGTGGACGTCGAGTGTGTCCGCGAGCATGTGCAGCACCCGCGCGTCGCCCGGCGCGAGCCGCCGCGTCATCTGCTCCGGCTTCAGCGCCGCCTCGAACAGCCGCGCCCTGCCCTCCCAGTTGAGGAAGGTGCCTGGCTTCTCCGCGACCGCCGCGACCGGGAAGACCACATCGGCCCGCTCGGTGACCTCGCTGGGCCGCAGCTCCAGCGAGACCAGGAAGCCGACCTCGTCCAGCGCGGTCCGCGCCGCCGCCGGGTCGGGCAGGTCCGCGACCTCGACGCCCGCGACCAGCAGCGCGGCCAGCTCGCCGTTGGCGGCGGCCCGCACGATCTGGCCGGTGTCCCGGCCGTACCGGTGCGGCAGTTCCCGTACGCCCCACACCGCCGCGGTCTCCTCGCGGGCCCGCGGGTCCGTGGCCGGCCGGCCGCCGGGCAGCAGCGACGGGAGCGCGCCCGCCTCCAGCGCTCCGCGCTCGCCGGCCCGCCGGGGGATCCACACCAGCCGGGCGCCGGTCGCGGTGGCGGCGCGCGCCGCCGCGGTGAGCCCGCCGGGCACGGCCGCGAGCCGTTCCCCGACGACGATCACGGCGCCGGGTTCGCGCAGCGCCCGCGCGGCGGCCGTACCGTCCGCGTCGAGCCCGGTCTCCGAGGCCAGGCCCTCTTGAGTCAGCGCCGTCAGCCACTCGGTCTCCGTGCCGGGCGCGGCGGGCAGCAGCGTGCCGCCCGCCTTCTCCAGGCCCCGGGTGGCGTGCGTGGCCAGGGCGAACGTCCGCTGGCCGTGCTTGCGGTGCGCCTTGCGCAGCCGCAGGAAGACGCCGGGCGCCTCCTCCTCGGACTCGAAGCCCGCGAGCAGCACCGCGGGGGCGGCCTCCAGCGTGGTGTACGTGATCCCCGTACCGTCGAGGTCATGGCCCCGGCCCGCGACGTGCGCGGCGAGGAAGTCGGCCTCCTCACCGCTGTGCACGCGCGCGCGGAAGTCGATGTCGTTCGTGTCGAGGGCGACGCGCGCGAACTTGGCGTACGCGTACGCGTCCTCGACCGTGAGCCGGCCGCCCGTCAGGACGCCCGTCCTGCCCCGGGCCGCGCCCAGACCGCGCGCCGCGGCCTCCAGCGCCTCCGGCCAGCTCGCCGGTTCGAGGACGCCGTCCGCGTTCCGTACCAGCGGGGTGGTGAGCCGGTCGGGCTTCTGCGCGTACCGGAAACCGAAGCGGCCCTTGTCGCAGAGCCATTCCTCGTTGACCTCGGGCGCGTTGGCCGCCAGCCGCCGCATGACCTTGCCGCGCCGGTGGTCCGTACGGGTCGCGCAGCCGCCCGCGCAGTGCTCGCACACGCTCGGCGAGGAGACCAGGTCGAAGGGGCGGGAGCGGAAGCGGTACGCCGCCGAGGTGAGCGCGCCGACCGGGCAGATCTGGATGGTGTTGCCGGAGAAGTACGACTCGAAGGGGTCGCCCTCGCCGGTGCCGACCTGCTGGAGGGCGCCGCGCTCGATCAGTTCGATCATCGGGTCGCCGGCGATCTGGTTCGAGAACCGGGTGCAGCGGGCGCAGAGCACGCACCGCTCCCGGTCGAGCAGCACCTGCGTGGAGATCGGCACGGGCTTCTCGAACGTACGCTTCTTGCCCTCGAAGCGGGTGTCGGGGTCACCGACCTGCATGGCCTGGTTCTGGAGCGGGCACTCGCCGCCCTTGTCGCAGACCGGGCAGTCCAGCGGGTGGTTGATGAGCAGCAGCTCCATCACCCCGCGCTGTGCCTTCTCGGCGACCGGTGACGTCAACTGCGACTTGACGACCATGCCGTCGGTGCAGGTGATCGTGCAGGATGCCATCGGCTTGCGCTGGCCCTCCACCTCGACGATGCACTGGCGGCAGGCGCCGGCCGGGTCGAGGAGCGGATGGTCGCAGAAGCGCGGGATCTCGATGCCGAGCTGTTCGGCGGCGCGGATCACCAGCGTCCCCTTGGGGACCGAGATCTCGATGCCGTCGATCGTCAGCGAGACGAGATCTTCGGGCGGAACCGCGGCTTCACCGCCCCCGGAGGGAGCATTCGTCGTCACCGTCACGCGTTCACCTCCAGGTGCGGGTTCTGGTCTGCCCACACGGTGGACTTCGCGGGGTCGAAGGGGCAGCCCTTGCCGGTGATGTGCTGCTCGTACTCCGCGCGGAAGTACTTGAGCGAGGAGAAGATCGGGGAGGCGGCGCCGTCGCCGAGCGCGCAGAAGGACTTGCCGTTGATGTTGTCGGCGATGTCGTTGAGTTTGTCGAGGTCGGACAGCTCGCCCTTGCCCTCCTCGATGTCGCGGAGCAACTGGACCAGCCAGTACGTCCCTTCGCGGCACGGTGTGCACTTGCCGCAGGACTCGTGGGCGTAGAACTCGGTCCAGCGGGTGACGGCCCGTACGACACAGGTCGTCTCGTCGAAACACTGGAGCGCCTTGGTGCCGAGCATGGAACCGGCGGCGCCGACGCCCTCGTAGTCGAGCGGGACGTCGAGGTGCTCCTCGGTGAACATCGGGGTCGAGGAGCCGCCCGGTGTCCAGAACTTGAGGCGGTGCCCGGCCCGGATGCCGCCGCTCATGTCGAGGAGCTGGCGCAGTGTGATGCCGAGCGGGGCCTCGTACTGGCCGGGGTTGGTGACGTGCCCGCTGAGCGAGTAGAGGGTGAAGCCCGGGGACTTGTCGCTGCCCATGGACTTGAACCAGTCCTTGCCGCGGTTGAGGATCGCGGGAACCGACGCGATGGACTCGACGTTGTTCACCACAGTGGGGCAGGCGTACAGGCCCGCCACCGCCGGGAAGGGAGGACGCAGCCGGGGCTGTCCGCGACGCCCCTCCAGGGAGTCGAGCAGCGCGGTCTCCTCACCGCAGATGTACGCGCCCGCGCCCGCGTGCACCACGACATCGAGATCGAGCCCGCTGCCCAGGATGTTCTTGCCGAGATACCCCGCCGCGTACGCCTCGCGCACCGCCTCGTGGAGCCTGCGCAGTACGGGGACGACCTCGCCGCGCAGATAGATGAACGCCTGCTGCGAGCGGATCGCGTAACAGGCGATCACGATGCCCTCGATGAGGGAGTGCGGGTTGGCGAAGAGGAGGGGGATGTCCTTGCAGGTGCCGGGTTCCGACTCGTCCGCGTTGACGACCAGGTAGTGCGGCTTGCCGTCGCCCTGCGGGATGAACTGCCACTTCATCCCGGTGGGGAAGCCGGCGCCGCCACGCCCCCGCAGGCCGGAGTCCTTGACGTACGCGATGAGGTCGTCGGGCGTCATGGCCAGGGCCTTGCGCAGCCCCTCGTACCCTTCGTGCCGCTCGTAGGTGGCCAGCGTCCAGGACTCGGGCTGGTCCCAGAAGGCGGACAGGACGGGCGCGAGGAGCTTTTCCGGGCTGGTCCCGTTCTCGTTGAGCTCGGTGGCCATGGTCATCACTCCTCCTCCTCGGCTTCGGGCCGCGACGGGTTCACCGGTCCGGCCGGGTGGTCCGGGTCGGAGGCCGAGGTCTGCTGCGGCGATGTCTCCGGTGTCCCGGAGGGACTCGTTGTGGGGTGGTGGTCGGGCGACGGGTGGGCATGCGAGCTGAGGTGCTCGGCGCCCGGCTGCGGCGCGTCGTGCCGAGCGTCCTGCGGGGCGGCGTCGCGGGGCGGCGCGTCCTGCGGCGGCCGGTCCTGGGGGGCCCGGTCCTGCGGCGGCCGGTCCTGGGGGCCCTTGTCCTGGGGGTCCGCGCCGTCCCGGGGGCGTACGACCCGCTGCGGCGCCTCGCCCCTGGCGAGCCGCAGCCCGACCAGCGAGGCGGGCCCCGCGCCGCCGGTGGCCTCGACGGCGCCGGGGCGCTCGTCGGGGAAGCCGGCCAGGATGCGCGCGGTCTCCTTGTACGTGCACAACGGCGCGCCCCGGGTGGGGGCGACCGTGTGTCCGTCACGCAGGTCGTCGACGAGCCGCAGGGCGGTGGCCGGCGTCTGGTTGTCGAAGAACTCCCAGTTGACCATCACCACGGGCGCGAAGTCGCAGGCCGCGTTGCACTCGATGTGTTCGAGGGTGATCTTGCCGTCGGGGGTCGTCCCGTGGTTGTCCACGCCGAGGTGCGACTTCAGCTCCTCGAAGATGGCGTCGCCGCCCATCACCGCGCAGAGCGTGTTGGTGCAGACGCCGACCTGGTACTCGCCGCCGGGTCCGCGCCGGTACATGGAGTAGAAGGTGGCGACGGCGGTGACCTCGGCGGTGGTCAGGCCGAGCCGTTCGGCGCAGAAGGCCATCCCCGTACGGGAGACGAACCCCTCCTCCGACTGCGTGAGGTGGAGCAGCGGCAGCAGCGCGGAACGGGAGTCCGGGTAGCGGCCGATGATCTCCTTGGCGTCCGGTTCGAGCCGGGCGCGCACCTCGTCCGGGTAGGCGGGGGCGGGAAGCTGCGGCATTCCGAGGCTGACCTCGGCTTTGGGCGGTGTGGTGGTCACCGGTCGACGCCTCCCATCACGGGGTCGATGGACGCGACGGCGACGATGACGTCGGCGACCTGGCCGCCCTCGCACATCGCCGCCATGGCCTGGAGATTGGTGAAGGACGGATCACGGAAGTGCACGCGGTACGGGCGGGTGCCCCCGTCGGAGACGACATGCGCGCCGAGTTCGCCCTTGGGCGACTCCACGGCGGCGTACGCCTGACCGGCCGGGACCCGGAAGCCCTCCGTCACCAGCTTGAAGTGATGGATCAGAGCCTCCATGGACGTGCCCATGATGTTCTTGATGTGGTCGAGGGAGTTGCCGAGGCCGTCCGGGCCGAGCGCGAGCTGCGCGGGCCAGGCGATCTTCTTGTCGGCGACCATCACCGGGCCCGGCTCCAGCCGGTCCAGACACTGTTCGACGATCCGCAGCGACTGGCGCATCTCCTCCAGACGGATGAGGAAACGGCCGTACGAGTCGCAGGTGTCGGCGGTCGGGACGTCGAACTCGAACGTCTCGTAACCGCAGTACGGGTCGCTCCTGCGCAGGTCGTGCGGGAGCCCGGCGGAGCGCAGGATCGGGCCGGTGGCGCCCAGTGCCATGCAGCCGGTCAGGTCGAGATAGCCGACGTCCTGCATGCGGGCCTTGAAGATCGGGTTGCCGGTGGCGAGCTTGTCGTACTCCGGCAGGTTCTTCCGCAGCGTCTTCAGCAGCTCGCGCAGCTTGTCGACGGCGCCCGGGGGGAGGTCCTGGGCGAGTCCGCCGGGACGGATGAACGCGTGGTTCATCCGCAGCCCGGTGATCATCTCGTAGGCATCGAGAATCAGTTCACGATCGCGGAATCCATAGATCATGATCGTGGTCGCGCCCAGCTCCATCCCGCCGGTGGCGAGACAGACGAGGTGCGACGAGAGCCGGTTGAGCTCCATCAGCAGGACGCGGATGAGCGTGGCGCGGTCCGGGATGTCGTCCTCGATGCCGAGCAGCTTCTCGACGCCCAGGCAGTACGCCGTCTCGTTGAAGAACGACGTCAGGTAGTCCATGCGCGTGACGAAGGTGGTGCCCTGCGTCCAGTTGCGGAATTCGAGGTTCTTCTCGATGCCGGTGTGCAGGTAGCCGATGCCGCAGCGGGCCTCGGTGACGGTCTCGCCCTCGATCTCCAGGATCAGCCGCAGCACCCCGTGGGTGGACGGGTGCTGGGGACCCATGTTGACGACGATCCGCTCGTCGTCGGCCTTGGCGGCGGACTGGACGACCTCGTCCCAGTCGCCGCCGGTGACCGTGTAGACGGTGCCCTCGGTGGTCTCCCGGCCGGAGCCGAGCGCGTCGAAGGCGTCCGGGGCGGAGTCCTGCGGGGCGGAGGCGTGTGAAGTGGTCATCAGGAGTACGACCTCCGCTGGTCCGGAGCCGGGATCTGGGCGCCCTTGTACTCGACGGGGATACCGCCGAGCGGGTAGTCCTTGCGCTGCGGGAAGCCCTGCCAGTCGTCCGGCATCATGATCCGGGTCAGGGCGGGGTGGCCGTCGAAGATCAGGCCGAAGAAGTCGTACGTCTCGCGCTCGTGCCAGTCGTTGGTCGGGTAGACCGCGACCAGCGACGGTACGTGCGGATCCGCGTCCGGGGCCGAGACCTCCAGGCGGATCAGCCGGCCGTGGGTGAGCGAGCGCAGGTGGTAGACGGCGTGCAGCTCGCGGCCCTTGTCGGTGGGGTAGTGGACGCCGGACACCCCCGTGCACAGCTCGAAGCGCAGGGCCGGATCGTCCCGCAGGGTGCGGGCCACCTGGACGAGGTGCTCACGGTCGATGTGAAAGGTCAGCTCGGCGCGGTCGACGACCGTCTTCTCGATGGCGTGGGAGGGGACGAGACCCTGCTCCTCCAGCGCACCCTCCAGCTCGTCGGCGATCTCGTCGAAGACGCCGCCGGGGCCGCCGTACGGCCGGGAGGAGGCGCCCGGCAGCGTCACGGTCCGTACGAGACCGCCGTAGCCGGAGGTGTCCCCGCCGTTGTTGGCGCCGAACATGCCCTTCTGTACGCGAACGGGCTCGGCGGCCCGGTCCCGCGCGGAGGGAACGTTCTTCCCGTCGTCTCCGGATCGCTGCTCGTCGTCTCCGGATCGCTGCTCGTCGCTCACCGCAGCAGCCCCTTCATCTCGATCAACGGGAGCGCCTTGAGGGCCGCCTCCTCCGCCTCGCGGGCCGCTTCCTCCGCGTTGACCCCGAGCTTGGAGCTCTGGATCTTCTGGTGGAGCTTGAGGATGGCGTCCATCAGCATCTCGGGACGTGGTGGGCAGCCGGGCAGATAGATGTCGACAGGAACGACGTGGTCGACGCCCTGCACGATCGCGTAGTTGTTGAACATCCCGCCCGACGAGGCACAGACCCCCATGGAGATCACCCACTTGGGGTTGGGCATCTGGTCGTAGACCTGCCTGAGGACGGGCGCCATCTTCTGACTCACCCGCCCCGCCACGATCATCAGATCGGCCTGGCGCGGCGAGCCGCGGAAGACCTCCATGCCGAACCGCGCCAGGTCGTACCGCCCGGCGCCGGTCGTCATCATCTCGATGGCGCAGCAGGCGAGACCGAACGTCGCGGGGAAGACGGATGACTTCCGCACCCAGCCCGACGCCTGTTCGACAGTGGTCAGCAGGAAACCGCTCGGCAGCTTCTCTTCGAGTCCCATTGGTGGCCCCTCAGCCCCTTTAGTCCCATTCCAGACCGCCGCGTCGCCACACATACGCGTAGGCGACGAAGACGGTGAGCACGAAGAGCAGCATCTCCACGAGCCCGAAAATCCCCAGGGAGTCGAAGGTGACCGCCCAGGGGTAAAGGAAGACGACCTCAATATCGAAAATGATGAAGAGCATCGCCGTCAGGTAGTACTTGATGGGGAATCGGCCGCCCCCGGCCGGCGTCGGTGTGGGCTCGATGCCGCACTCGTACGCTTCGACTTTCGCCCGGTTGTAGCGCTTTGGGCCGATAAGCGTGGCCATGACCACGGAGAAGATCGCAAACCCGGCCCCGAGGGCGCCGAGCACGAGGATCGGTGCGTAGGCATTCACGCCCCTCAGCTCCTTCCAGTCGTCCTTGACCGTTGGATCGCACCGGGCGGACCGCCTCGCCGCCTCGCCGCGGATCACCGAAGATCGCGTACATGTGAGGCAGTTCACAAGCCCGGCTGCCCCGCATCCTATGCCCGGCGACCTGTGATCTGCGACACGGGGTACAGCGGTGAGTTTGTGATCTCCACCACCTGACGAAGGATCATGAAGCCGGATGAGAGGTGATCTTCATACGCGAAGCGGCCACGTGATCACCAGACGTGACATTCGAGCCGGTTCATGCTGGCCAGGGGCCTGTTGCTCTATCAAGAGATGCACCGTACAAGCAAATTGGCGATGAGACACTTTCGAGTGATACAGCCGCCGAAGGTCACCCGGGAGAGGGGCCGACGGACCCCGGACGGACCGATAGGGATATGTGCACGCATTCACGAGCAACCGGAATCGGGCTCGACGCGGACACGGAAGAACCCCTCGCGCGAGCGCGCGAGGGGCGGAACGGCCTCGCGGGGACGCCGGAAAGACCCCATCCGGGAGCGTCCTACACCTCACGTGACCAGACCGACGGCCGAACGGTGACCGACCTGTTACCTGCGAGTCCAAAAAGTGACCTGCGTCACTTCACTCAACCACCCAAAGAAGGGGGCTTGGCCATGAGTGCGAAGCGATGGTAGGTGACAGGCAATTCGGACGTTTATCGAAAAGCCCATGATCACGGCCATGATCACCCATGCCCGGTTTGACCGTTACGGCGTCAATAAAGGCGTCCGGAAAGCGGATTCACAGATTCCGGACACAACTGTGGCGCACCCCACGTTTCTTGACGCGAACCCGGTCCGACCTGATAGCCGTTGGTCTCATGTCCCACACCGCTCAGATACCCAGCCACCGGAAACCCCGCCGGAGCACCCCGCGCGTCAGCCTTCGTGCCGGAGTCGCCGGTGGCGTCCTCAGTACGATCGCGGTCGCAGGTGCCGCCGCGCCGGCGAATGCCGAGCCGGTGACCGAGACCATCGAAATGCCCACCCTCACCGCCGGCCTCGCCGGTGACTTCGCCCGGTCCGCCGAGGCGACCCAGCAGGTGGCCAACACCCTCGACCTGCGGGCCCAGCAGGACGTCGCCGCCGCGAAGGCGGCCAAGACCGCCAAGACGGCGAAGGCGGAGGCCGAACGCAAGGCCGAGGCCAAGCGGAAGGCCGAAGAGGCGAGAGTGAAGGCCGCCAAGGCCGCCGAGGCCGCGGAGCGCGCCTCCCGCTCCGCCGAGCGCACGGCACTCGCCTCCTCCTCGGACTCGGGCTCCAGTTCCGGCACGAGCTCGTCCTCTTCCTCGTCCGCCTCGAACACGGTCTCCAAGGCCACGTCGCAGGCGACCGGCTCGGCCGCGTCCGTGGTCGCCTTCGCCCAGGCGCAGGTCGGCGACGCGTACATCATGGGCTCCACGGGCCCGAACGCCTGGGACTGCTCCGGCCTCGTCCAGGCCGCGTTCAGCCAGATCGGCGTCGACCTCCCCCGCGTCTCGCAGGACCAGTCGGTGGCCGGCACACAGGTCTCCCTGGACAACCTCCAGCCGGGCGACATCCTCTACTGGGGCGGCGCGGGCAGCGCCTACCACACGGCGATCTACATCGGCGGCGGCGAGTTCGTCGGCGCGCAGAACCCGAGCAAGGGCGTCGTCCAGGCCTCCCTCGACTACGACCCGCCGAGCGGCGCGGTCCGCGTCCTCTGAGACCCGTACCGACACCTCTCCACGCCTGACGACTTCACGGCGAAGACCCGCACCCCGCCCAGGGGATGCGGGCTTCCGTCGTTGGGGCGACGCCTGGCCCGCTGCTCCCTGTCAGGGGTCGGGTCGCAGGTTCGGGCGGGGCTGTTCGGGGTGGGCGGGTGGTGCGTCGTGGCGGCCGGGGCCGCCCGTTTTGAGGAACCTTGGGGCCGCCCCGAACAGCCCCGCCCGAACCCGCACCCCGGGAACGAGCAGTGACCAGCGCGGCATGAAACCCAGCACACGGACGGCCGACAGCCGCTCGCCACGCGGGTCGCCCACCTCGACGAGGCCGTCCTGAGGCGACCGGCAGGCAGCAGGGCAGTGATGCGCGCCCAACTCGCCCGGCTTCTCGATGCCGCCGAGAGTCCACGTGTCACCCTTCAGGTGCTCCCCTTCAGTTCCGGACAACATCCGTCCATGGGTGGATCCCTGACGGCTCCGACCATGCCGAAGGGGGCGGAATTGGCATACATCGAGAGTGCGGATCGGGGTCTGCTCCTGGACGACCCGGACGATGTGAAAACGCATGCGTTGTCCTACCACCACCTCCAGGCTCTGGATCTGCCGCCCGGCATGTCCCTCGACATGATCCGCGCCACGGTGGAGGACGACTACTTCGATACACGCGTCCCGACCCGATCCCAGCGCCATCGCCTGGCGCAAGTCCAGCTACAGCGACCCCGGGGGTGGGGACTGCGTCGAGGTCTCCGACAGCCTCCGCAGCGCCGTCCCCGTCCGTGACAGCAAGCGGCCCGACGGACCGGCCGTCCGCTTCAGCTCGGACGGCTGGGGCGTCTGGGGCGTCTGGGGCGTCTGGGGCGTCTGGGGCGTCTGGGGCGTCTTCATCAGCAGCCTCAAGATCTGATCAAACTCGCACTTGACCCGATCGAGTGATGGCAAGCTAACTCCTCCTGGGTAGAAGAGACTTACGCACATCCGCACCACACGCCAGACGGTCCCCACATCTTCTGGCCAGGAGGAAGCTCCCCCCATGACCATAAAAGGCATCGACGTCTCGTCGCATCAGAGTTCGAACTACACCACCGCCGGCTTCGACTTCGTCTTCGTCAAGGCCACCGAGGGCACCTCGTACATCAACCCGAGGATGTCCGCCCAGGCCGCCCACGGCCGGGCGGCCGGGCTCGTGGTCGGGTTCTACCACTTCCTGCGGGCCGGGGACATGAAGGCCCAGGCCAGGTACTTCGTCGAGGAGTGCTCCAGCATCGCCTACGACCCGCTCTTCGCGGACTGGGAGGACAGCGACGTCTCCAACGGGCAGAAGGACTCGTTCCTCGCCGAGGTGAAGCGGCTGCGCGGGGAGACCCATCGGGTCGGTTTGTACTGCAACCAGGACTACTGGCTGAACCGCGACACCACCAGCAACGCGGGCGACGCCCTCTGGATCGCGGATTACGTGACCGCCGGGAAGCCCCGGATCAAGGCCGCGTGGAAGTTCCACCAGTACACCGACAGCCCGCTCGACACGAACGTCGGTAAGTTCGCCGACCGTGCCGCGCTGAAGAAGTGGGCCAGGAAGGCCTGAGGGGCCCTGCCGGGTCCGGGCCCCCGCCCCGGGACCGGCCCGCTCGCTTCCCGCTGCCCCCTGGTCCCTGCGCCGCGATGCCGTCCTACCTCGCCTCGGTCAGCCGCCGCGCGACGCGTTCACGTGCCGCCACGGCGCGCGGGTCGTCGTATTCGGCGAGGAGTTCGAGCGCCCTCGCCCAGTGCTGCCCAGCGGTATCCGCAGGCGCGCCTGCCTCCGCGTGATGCAGCGCCGAGCCCAGCCCCTCAAGCGCCACCGCTTCGTTCCACCCGTCGCCCAGCTCACGGTGGACCGCGACGGCCGCACGGTGGAAGCCGATGCCCTCGTCGGGGCGGTCGAGCAGGTCGTAGGTCTCCCCCGCCCCTTGCCAGGCCAGTGCCTCACGGCTTCGGTCGCCCAGCCGCCCGTGCAGCACCGCCGAGCGCTGGTAGGCCGTGAGCGCATCGCCGTACCGCGACAGCGCCCGTTGCGCGTTGCCGAGGGCGATCAGCCACCAGCCCTCCGCGACGAAGTGGATATCGCCGGTGACCTGGCCGGCCTGCACCACATCGCGAGCGGACCCCGACAGACCGGAACGTGTCCCGCCGGGGTTCGCCTGCCGGTCGGTTCCCGTGGATCTCGGGTCTTCTTCGCCCTCACCGCTCCTGGTGATCTTCTGCTCCCCTTCCCGACGAGGAGGAGGCAGATGTGCCACATGACGATCGACGTAGGAAATGATGTCCTCGCCGTCCTCGTACAGCTCCTTGATGAAGCCTTCCCAGCGCCCGATGAGACCGGAATCGGCGAAACGAATTCCCCCGTCCAGAACTCCCGCCTCGGTGTGGACGACCTCGTACAGAACCTGGTTCCCCAGAACGACGATCTCAGGCAGCGGGGCGGAGGCCTCCAGCTCCTTCAGCTTGTCGCCGCTTAACGCCGACGGATCGGCCTCCCAAGGGCGGACCATGTGAATACCCTTTCGACAGGCATCGATTCACACTGAAGTGGCCTCGATCCTAGGAAATCCACCGACCCGGCAGTAAGGACACAACGAGCCAACACCCCACACCTCCGGGTGAGTGCCCCGGCGTCACGCCTTCGGCGCCACCTTCGAAAGGCCGTTGATGATGCGGTCCATCGCGTCGCCGCCCGTCGGGTCCGTCAGGTTCGCCAGCATCTTCAGGGTGAACTTCATCAGGAGCGGATGCGTCAGGCCGCGCTCCGTCGCGAGCTTCATGATCTTCGGGTTGCCGATGAGCTTCACGAACGCGCGGCCCATCGTGTAATACCCGCCGTAGGTCTCCTTGAGCACCTTCGGGTAGTGCAGCAGGGCGAGTTCGCGCTGGGCGGGGGTCGCGCGGGCGTGGGCCTGGACGATGACGTCCGCCGCGATCTGGCCCGACTCCATGGCGTACGCGATGCCCTCGCCGTTGAACGGGTTGACCATGCCGCCCGCGTCGCCGACCAGCAGGAGACCCTTGGTGTAGTGCGGCTGGCGGTTGAACGCCATCGGGAGGGCCGCGCCGCGGATCGGCATCGTCATGTTGTCAGGGGTGTAGCCCCACTCCTCCGGCATCGACGCGCACCACGCCTTCAGCACCTCGCGCCAGTCCAGCTCCTTGTACGCGGAGGAGGAGTTGAGGATGCCGAGGCCGACGTTGGACGTACCGTCGCCCATGCCGAAGATCCAGCCGTAGCCGGGCAGCAGCTTGTCGGGGCCGGGGCCGCGCCGGTCCCACAGCTCCAGCCAGGACTCCAGGTAGTCGTCGTCGTGGCGGGGCGAGGTGAAGTACGTCCGTACGGCCACGCCCATCGGGCGGTCCTCGCGGCGGTGCAGCCCCATCGCGAGCGACAGCCGGGTCGAGTTGCCGTCGGCGGCGACGACGAGCGGTGCGTGGAAGGTGACCGGGGTCTTCTCCTCGCCCATCTTGGCGTGGACGCCGATGATCCGGCCCGTGCGGGCGTCGGTGATCGGGGCGCCGACGTTGCAGCGTTCGTGGAGCCGGGCGCCGGCCTTCTGCGCCTGCCTGGCGAGCTGCTCGTCGAAGTCGTCGCGCTTGCGGACCAGGCCGTAGTCCGGGTACGCCGCCAGGTCCGGCCAGTCGAGCTGGAGCCGCGAGCCGCCGCCGATGATCCGCAGCCCCTTGTTGCGCAGCCAGCCGGCCTCCTCGGAGATGTCGATGCCCATCGACACGAGCTGCTTGGTGGCGCGCGGGGTGAGCCCGTCACCGCACACCTTCTCGCGCGGAAACGCGGTCTTCTCCAGCAACAGGACGTCCAGGCCCGCCTTGGCGAGGTAGTACGCGGTCGTGGAGCCGGCCGGGCCGGCGCCGACGACGATGACGTCCGCGGTGTTCTCGGAGAGGGGCTCGGTCACAGCGGGTTCTCCCGAAGACTCGAAATCGTGTACCGGACGGCACTGGTCCTGTGCAGTCTATGGGTGCGTACTGATCCCCCCAGTGAAGGGCTGCCGCCATGACCCATGTGACCGAACCGCTCCCCGTGGTGCAGCTCCGCGTCCCCACCGAGGAGGACGCCTTCGCCTGGCACCGTCTCTTCGATCACCCCGAGGTGATGGAGTTCCACGGCGGTACGCCGGCCGAGATGTCCGTGTACGAGGAGCTGACCGCCCGGCAGCGCCGCCACGACGCCGAGCGCGGCTTCTGCCTCTGGACGATGCTGGACGGCTCCGGGGAGGTGATCGGATTCACGGGCGCCCAGCCCTGGCCGCACGCGTCGTTCGGGCCGGTGGGCGAGATCGAGATCGGGTGGCGGCTGGGCCGGGCGTACTGGGGCCAGGGGTATGTGACCGCCGCCGCGCGGACCACCCTGGAGCGGGTACGGGCGGCGGGCGTCGGCCGGGTCGTGGCGATGGTGAACTCCCGTAACGCCCGCTCGGTCGCGGTGACGCGGCGGCTGGGGATGGAGCTGGCGGAGACGTATGTGGGGCCGGTGTCCCAGCAGGAGGCGTACTGCTTCCGGCTGGAGTTGTAGAGCCTCCGGTGGGTGGCCGGGTGGGGGGCGCGCCGTCCGCCCACCCGCCTGTCCGCCCACCGGTCAGGCTCGTACGCCCGTCAGGCTCGTACCGCCCGTCAGACTCGTACGCCGGTCAGACCCGCCCGCCCGTCAGACCCGTACGCCCCGGTGCAGCGCCACGATCCCGCCCGTCAGGTCCCGCCACGCCACCTTCGACCAGCCGGCCCCCTGGAGCCGGGCCGCCAGCGCGGGCTGGTCGGGCCAGTCGCGGATGGACTCGGCGAGGTAGACGTACGCGTCCGGGTTGGACGCCACGGCGCGCGCGGCCGGCGGGAGCGCCCGCATCAGGTACTCCGTGTAGACGGTCCGGAACGGCGCCCAGGTCGGATGCGAGAACTCGCAGATCACGACCCGGCCGCCCGGCTTCGTCACCCGGTACAGCTCGCGCAGCGCCGCGTCGGTGTCCTGGACGTTGCGGAGGCCGAAGGAGATCGTCACCGCGTCGAAGACCTCGTCGGCGAAGGGCAGCCTCATCGCGTCGCCCGCCGTGAACGGCATCCACGCGTGCCGCTTCTTGCCCTCCCGCAGCATGCCCAGGGAGAAGTCGCACGGCACGACGTACGCGCCGGTCGCGGCGAACGCCTGGGAGGAGGTGGCCGTGCCGGCCGCCAGGTCGAGGACCTTCTCGGCCGGGCGCGCGTGCACCGCCTTCGCGACCTCCTTGCGCCACCGCCGGTCCTGGCCGAGCGAGAGCACGTCGTTCGTCAGGTCGTAGTTCTCCGCCACGCCGTCGAACATCGAGGCGACTTCGTGCGGCTGCTTGTCCAGGGAGGCTCGGGTCACGCCCTCCATTGTGGCAGGGCGTGCCCGATCACCTGTGGCAGGGCATGCCCCGCCACCCCGGTTCAGGGCAGCAGCCTCGGCCGCCGTTCCGCCGCCACGTCCTCCACCCACCCGAAGAGCGCCACGGCCGCCGCGATCAGCACCCACGCGATCCCGAACTGGAACCACGCGCTGTCGAGCGGCAGGTCCCGCTCGAAGGCGGGGATGTTCCACATCACATCGATCAGCGGCACGCTCACCATCAGCGCGACCTCGTGCCAGAGGTAGACGGTCACCGCGCGGGCGTTGAAGATCCTGACGACACGGTCGGCCACGGGACGGCGCGCGAGCCACCCGAAGTCCGGCCGGAACCGCAACAGCAGCAGCACGAACCCCGCCGACCACAGCGCCTGCGCGAGCGGGATGTCGTCCAGGTCGTACGTACCGTCCACCTGGTGGTGGAACGCCCACCACCCGCCGACCGCCATCAGCACGAGCGCCGCCGCGACCACGCGCCCCGGGCGCGGCCGGTCGAGCAGCCCGTCGCGGTGCGCGAAGCCGAGCAGCCAGCAGAAGAGGAAGACGGACAGGTCGCTGAGCGCCGCGCCGAGCCGCCCGTCCGGCAGGGTCCACAGCGTCTCGAAGACCACGACCGGGACGAGCGACAGCAGCAGTACGGCGAGCGGGGCGCGCCGGAAGAGTCCGAGCAGGAGGGGCGAGAGCAGGACGAACCAGAGATACGTCCGCAGGTACCAGAGCACCGCCCACGCCTGCTCGCCCCAGGCGTCGCCGGGCGGGTCCCCGACCGGCAGCACCCAGTAGACGGCGTCGGCGCCCGGCAGCCAGCCGTGTTTCGCCATGGCCACGACGAGGACGGCCCCGAACACCCACATCGGCACCAGCAGTCGCCGCAGTCTGCTCCGGATCACCTTTCCGGCGGGCCGCTCCAGGGAGCGCGCCATCAGTGACCCCGCGAGCGCGAACATCACCCCCATGGAGGGGAAGACCAGGCCCAGCCAGGGCCATTCGAAGGTGTGGTACGTGACGACGCGGACCAGCGCGAAGGCGCGCAGCGCGTCGACGTAACGGTCCCGGCCGCCGGACGTGGCGGGTCCGTCCGGGGGCGGCAGCGGTACGGGAGCGGCGTGCCCTTCCCGTACCGGCTCTTCCCGTACCGGCTCCTCCCGTACCGCCTCCGCTCCTGGCGCCTTCGGCCGTACCGCCTCCACCCCTGGCGGCGCCTTCGGCCGTACCGTCTCCGGCGGCAGCGCCCCTCTGCGGTGCGCGCCCGCCATCAGGCCCGCCCCGCGCCGGGGCGTGGTGCGCCGACCTCGCCGGTGCGTTTGAGCTTCTGCCAGCGCAATCGGCCGCCCGTGAGCGCCGTGACGCTGGAGTGGATCAGCACCAGGTACATCAACTGCCGGTAGGCGATCTGCTGCAACGGCATCATCAGCAGATACCGGTACTTCTCCTTGTCGAGCCGGAACGCGTACGCCGCGCAGAGCAGTTGGACGAGGAGGACGGCCAGCCAGGCCAGCAGCGACGCCTTGAAGTCCACGAAGACCATCGCGTAGACGGTGAACACGTCGATGAGCGGGGCGAAGACGGGGGTGACGATCTGGAAGAGCACCACCAGCGGCATGCCGACCCGTCCGAACCGGCCCGAGGGTCCCTTGTCCACGACCGAGCCGCGGTGCTTCCACAGCGCCTGCATCGTGCCGTAACTCCAGCGGTAGCGCTGACGCCAGAGCTGCCCGACGCTCGCCGGGGCCTCGGTCCAGGCGCGCGCGTGCTCCGCGTACACGACCCGCCACCCCGCGCGGTGCAGGGCGATGGTGATGTCGGTGTCCTCGGCCAGGGTGTCCTCGCTCATGCCGCCGGCTTCGAGGACGGCTTGGCGGCGGAAGGCGCCGATCGCGCCGGGGATGGTGGGCATGCAGCGCAGCAGGTCGTACATGCGGCGGTCGAGGTTGAAGCCCATCACGTACTCGATGTGCTGCCAGGCCCCGATGACGGTGTCGCGATTGCCGACCTTGGCGTTGCCCGCGACCGCGCCGACGCGTTCGTCGCCGAACGGCTGCACCAGCTCCCGTACCGTGTCGGGCTCGAAGACGGTGTCGCCGTCCATCATCACGACGATGTCGTACGCGGCCTGCCGCACCCCGTTGTTGAGGGCGGCGGACTTGCCCGCGTTCTCCTGGCGGATGACGCGGACGTTGGGCAGCCCCAGGGACTCCGCGATCTCGGCGGTGCCGTCCGTGGAGCCGTCGTCCACGACGACGATCTCGATCGGGTGGGTGCTCGCGGCGAGGGAGCGGAGCGTGTTGGCGATGCACTCCTTCTCGTTGTACGCGGGCACGATCACGCTCACCGGCTCGTACACCGGTGGCCCCCACGTGAAGCGGCGTCTGCTGCGCTGCCGGTGGTGGCGGCGGGCGAGGACGAGCATCAGCCCGAACCGCACCATCACGGCGACGCCGACGACCGCGAGACCGGTGGCGAGGCCGGGGACGGACCACTCGGCGACGGCCACGGCGGCGATGAGGGCCTTGCCCTCCCAGAGGATGGCGCCGGTGGCCTTGCGGTGGGCCATCTGCTCGACGTCGACGCCGGAGGCCGCGGATCCCGGTGGGGCCACGGATCCCTGCTGGGCCGCGGTTCCCGGCTGGGTCGCGGGTCCGTCGCCGCCCGGGGCCGTGCCCGTCTGCTCGTCGGACGACTGGGCGGCCTGCTGATCGGTGCGCTGGGCGCCGCTGACCGTCGTGAAGGTGTAGCCCTTCGCCTTCATCTTCTTGATGTACCGCGGCAGCGCCTTCAGCGTCTCCGTACGGTCGCCGCCCGCATCGTGGAAGAGCACGGCCGCGCCGTCGCCGTCCTTCGGCGTGGCCCACGTGACGATCTTGGACACGCCCGGCTCCTGCCAGTCCTCGCTGTCGGTGTCGATGAAGACGCTCGTGTACCCCATCGCGCCGAGGCGCTGGTAGATGGGCCAGCTCTCGTTGTCGATCGCGTCGTTCTTCGAGGAGTACGGGGCCCGGAACAGCGTCGTCGTGATCCCCGCGGCGCCCGCCAGCGCGAGCTGGGTCTGGGCGATCTCCCGCTTGACGCGGGAAGCGCTCTGGTACGAGAGGTCGACATGCGTGAAGGTGTGGACACCGACCTCGTTCCCCTGGTCGACCATGTCCTTCACCACGCCCGGATAGCGCGAGATCATCGAACCGATGAGGAAGAACGTGCCGGGCACGTCCTGGTCGTTCAGGATCTTGAGGACTTTCGCCGTGTACTCGGGATCGGGCCCGTCGTCGAAGGTCAGCACGATGGTCCTGTCCGCGACGGACCGCGTACGCGCCCGGCCGTCGGCGAAGCTCAGGATCGGGCCGCCGTCGACCACGCTGTCGGGGACCTCGCTGTTGCTCGCGTCGGAGCGGATCCGCTGGTCGCCGCCGACCTCGGAGCGCAGATAGCCGTCGAGCAGCAGCACGCTGACGAGGCCGACCAGGAGAAGCAGGGCGACGATCACCCGGGGCTTGGGCATCGCCTGCCGGCCGACGCGCTCGATGCGGGAGGGGGTGGCGTGCCGGCGCTTGCCCGTGGCGGGGCTGGTGGGGTTCTGGGGCATCGGCTCAGCCGTCGCTGCCGGTGGAGGCGGAGGCCGAGGGCGAGGGCGACAGGGTCGTCTGCGCCGTGGGCGGGGCCTCCCCCGCCCCGGGCGGCGGGGCGCCGCCCGGCGGGCCGTATCCCGTTCCGCCCTCGGCGGCGGCCGGTCCGCCGTCGAACGGCAGCATCTGCGACGGGCTCAGGGAGATCCCGCCCATGAACGCGAGCCCGAGGACGGCGACGTACCCGAGGGTGACGACGCCCAGCACCATCCCGGCGCGGCGCAGCAGGCGGGCCCTGCGCCCGGAGGCGTCCACGAAGACGGGGCCTTCCTGGGGGCGGCCGGCACCACGTTTACGGCGCCGGTCCGGCCGGGCCGGGCCTACCGGCTGCACCGGCGCTACCGGGCGTTCCTCAAGGGCGGGGTCAGAATGCATGCGAGCAGATTGGCCATCCTTTATGTGCGAAACCTGTGGCTCCGAGGACGCGTTCCTATGAATTCTTTCTTTTCCTGTCAGTGAGCTGAGAGATGTACGGTCCGACGATCATCCGGAGGTGGTGATCGGCCCATGAAAGCGCTGCTGGGAATGGGGGGTTGAATATGTCCACCGAACCGCCTTCTTCGAACTGTGTGCTCCGTCACCACATTCCCGTGTGGGAGGCTCCTTCCGTCCGGCACCTTGTTCCGGGAACACACGAGAGCGGGGTATTTCTCCATGCCGAGTTCACCGAGTTCACTTGGTTCGCGTGGTTCGCGTGGTTACGGACGTACGCGGCGCCACCGGCGACGCCCGGTCACCTGGCCGGCGGTGCTGGCCGCGCTCGCGCTGGCCTGTACGTCGTGCGCGACGGGCACCGCCGCCGACGCCGGCACCGACCGGAACGCCGGCTCCCCGCCCGACCGCGCCGCCGCCGCGACGACGGCGTTCGCCCCCTACGTCAGCGCCACCACCGCCGCCGGCACCGACGGATCCGGCTCCCCCGACACGTACAACCTGGCCTTCGTCGTCACCGGCGGCACCGGGAGCTGCACCCCGGCCTGGGGCGGTACGGCGGCGTACGACAGCGCGGCGGTCAAGGCCCGTGTCGCGAAGCTGACGGCGTCGGGCGCCGACGTCCGGGTCTCCTTCGGCGGCGCGGCGGGCACCGAACCGGCGCTCGCCTGCGGCAGCGTCGACGACCTCGTGGCCGCCTATACGAAGGCGCTCGACGCGGTCGGCGCGACGAAGGCCGACTTCGACATCGAGGGCGACGCGCTGACCGACAGCGCGTCGGTCGCACTGCGGAACAAGGCGATCGTCCAGCTCCAGGAGGAGCGGGAGCTGGACGTCACGTACACCCTGCCGGTGATGCCCGACGGGCTGGAGAAGAGCGGCACCGCCCTTCTCGCCGACGCGGCGGAGCGCGGCGTGCGGCTCTCCGCCGTCAACATCATGGCGATGAACTACGGCGCCTCGTACACCGGGAACATGGGCGACTACGCGGTACGGGCGGCGCGGGCTGCGCACGGCCAGATCGCGGCCACGCTGAAGCTGTCGTCGGCGCGGGCGTGGGCGTCGCTCCACATCACGGCGATGGCCGGTGTCAACGATGTCGCGGGCGAGACCTTCACCCTCGCGGACGCGGCGCGGCTGCGCCGCTTCGCCCGGGAGGAGGGCGTGGGCGCGCTCTCGATGTGGGCGACGTTCCGGGACCGGGCGTGCGCGGACGGGGTGTCGACGGCCACGGCGTCCGACACGTGCAGCGGGGTCGAGCAGACGGCGGGGGCGTTCGCCGAGGCGCTGGCGTCGGACTGACCGGCCCGACGCCGGACCGACGTCACCGCGGGGCCGGGCCGGCACCTCCCCCGTACCGGCCCGGCGCCCCGTCGGAGCGCCCCGCGCCGTCTCTCAGGCCTCCGGGGCGGTGAGCGCGCTGATCCGCTGGGCTCCGTCGGCCGCGCCCGGGTGGCGGCTCGTCAGGTCCAGGCGCAGCCGGGAGCCGCGTATGGGGTCGAAGGTGATGACGGTGGGCGCGTCCGGGGCGGTGGCCCAGGTGATCGCCGTCCCGCGCACCGGGACGTAGCGGCGCCCGTCCCAGCAGGACACCTCGACGGTGGCGGGCAGGGTGTGTGTCGCGTCGGTGGTGAAGGAGACCTCCACGCGACGGAACCGGCGCTTGCGGGCCCAGGTCACCGAGACCCAGTCGGCCGCTCTGGCCCCGCTGAAGGCGGGCAGCAACCGCGTGGCGGGCTTGTGGAAGGCGTTGGACCAGCCGGTGGCCGGATCGCCGTCCAGCATCGCCGCGGGCAGCGTCCCCGGCGCCCCCGCGTAACTGGCGTCCGCCAGCGGGTACGCCGGGGTGCCGGGCCCCGGGTCGGGCTCGAAGGGCGGGGCCGGCGGGAGCGGCCTGCCCGTTCCGCCGGTGGTCCGTACGGTGACGGTGGCCTTGCGCAGCCCCGCCGAGCGGGCCGTGACGGTGAGGGGCCCCGCCGTCGTGCCGGAGCGGACGATGGCCAGGGCCTTGCCGTGGAAGGCGGTGCGCGTGCTCGCCTGGTAGCGCTCGGCGCTCTCCTGCCGCCCGTTGTCGACACCGGCCAGCCGGCCGCCGGTGACCTGGAAGGAGATCAGGTGGCCGGCGTCGGGCACCGGGACACCGTGCCGGTCGGTGATCTCCGCCGTCACGAAGCACAGCGACGTACCGTCGGCCTTCAAGGTCGTGCGGTCCGGGGTGAGCCGTACGGAGTGCGCGGGCCCCGCGGTGCGCAGCACGTCGGTGGCGACGACCCGGCCGCCCTGCCGGGCCACCGCCTTCAGCTCGCCGGGCGCGAACGGCACCTTCCAGGTGAGGTGGAGCTTCCCCGCGCTGCCGCCCGGACTGGTGTAACTGCCGGGATACGGACCGGAGGTGACGGTCCTGTCGTCGCCCGTCGCCTCGGTGGTCTCCAGGTACGCGCGGCCGTCGGCGGTCGTCTTGGCGTCGAAGCGGCGGACCCCGAGCGACGTGCCGTCGAGGAAGAGTTCCACGGCCCCGACGTTGGAGTACGCCCACACCTCGACGGTCTCGCCCGCCTTGTGACCGGTCCAGTCCATGGGCAGCAGATGGACCATCGGTGCGGCGGTCCACTGGCTCCGGAAGAGGTGGTACATGTCCTTGGGGAAGCCCGCCGTGTCCACCGCGCCGAAGAACGACGCCTTGACCGGGAAGACGTCGTACGGGGTGGGCTCGCCGATGTAGTCGATGCCCGACCAGAGGAACTGTCCGGCGAAGAACCGCCGGTCCCGGTCCTTCTTCAGGCCGTACTCGCCGCTCATCGTCCACGCGGCGAGGTTGTTGTCGTACGAGGACGGCTCGCGCTTCCCGGGGGTGTGGTTCTCGCCCGTGTTGAGGTGCTGGGGCTCCTGGTAACTGCCGCGCGTGGAGGTCTCGGAGGAGGACTCGGACTCGAAGAGGAACAGGTGCGGGTAGCGGGCGTGGAGGGCGTCCACCGAGCCGGCGGTGTTGTAGTTGAGCCCGAGGCCGTCGACCTTGGCGAGCATGAGGTCGGCGGGGGAACCGACGGCGGGCAGGTCCCGGTACTTGTCGGAGCCGATCACCACGGGCCGGGTGTCGTCGCGTTCCCTCACCGCGTCGATGAGCCGCTGGGCCATGGCCAGTCCCTCGGTGCTGGTCGAGTCGGTGATCTCGTTGCCGATGGACCACATGACGACGGCCGGGGAGTTACGGGCCGCGTTCACCATCTCGGTGACGTCCGCCTCGCAGTGCTCGTCGAAGAAGCGGCCGTAGTCGTAGGTGTTCTTGCCTCTCCGCCAGCAGTCGAACGCCTCCACCAGCATGGAGATGCCCAGTCGCTCGCAGACCGCGATCATCTCCGGCGAGGGCGGGTTGTGCGACGTGCGGAAGGCGTTGACGCCCATGGACTTCATGATGGTCATCTGGCGCATCAGGGCATCGGTGCTGACGGCGGCGCCGAGCGCGCCGAGGTCGTGGTGGAGGTCGACGCCCTGGATCTTGGCGTACGCGCCGTTCAGCGAGAACCCGTGGTCGGGGTCGATCGTGAAGTGGCGGAAGCCGAAGGTGGTGCGGTAGGTGTCGGCGGTCCTGCCGTCGACGCGCAGCTCCGTTTCGAGCACGTACAGCCGCGGAGCCTCGAACGACCACAAGTGGGGTCGGGCGACCGTCAGTTCGTGCGTGGCGGCCCGCGTGGTGGCGGCTCCGACGGTGACGGGGGAACTCGTCCTGGCCACGGTGCGGCCCTCGGGGTCCTTGACGGTGGAGATGACGGTGACCCGTTCCCCGGTCTCCGACGCGTTGACGACGTCCGTCACCGCCCGTACGGTCGCGCGCCCGGCGCGCAGGGTGGCGGCCAGCTCCGGGGTGGTCACCCGGGTTCCCCAGCGCGCCACATGCACCGGGTCGGTGACGACCAGCCGGGCGTGCCGGTAGATGCCGCTGCCCGAGTACCAGCGGCTGCTGGGCAGTTGGTTGCGTACCCGGACGGCGAGGACGTTCGGGGTGGAGCCGTCGGTGTGCAGCAGGCCGGTGAGGTCGAGGGCGAAGCCGGTGTAGCCGTAGGGGTGTTCGCCGACGAGCCGCCCGTTGCAGTAGACGGACGAGTCCATGTAGACGCCGTCGAACTCGACGGAGATCCGCCGGCCGGCGGACTCCGGCGGCAGCGTGAAGGATCTGCGGTACCAGCCGAGGCCGCCGGGCAGGAACCCGGTGTGGCTCCTGGTGCCCGACCCGGTCGTCGGGGTCAGCTCGATGCTCCAGTCGTGCGGCACCGTGACCGTACGCCAGCCGGAGTCGTCGTGGCCGGGGTCCTGGGCGTCGTCGTAGGCGCCGGTCGGGTCGGTGATCCCGCCGGGGTCGACGAGGGCGAAGCGCCAGCCGTCGGTGAGGGGGACGTCGCGCCTTCCCGGCCCGCCGAGGGGCGCGGTGGCGGAGCGCGCGGTGGCACCCTGGGCGGGCGTGGCCGTGGCCGTGGCGAGCGCGCCCGCCACGGGGGCGACAGCTCCTGCGATCAGTAACGACCTGCGAGTGACGCCCATGCGATCCCCTTTGATCGGCCTGTTGGGTTCAGCGCACGGATTCTGACAGTTTCAAACAGGTACATGTCAAGGGTGCATACGTACGCGCCCCTCCACAGCGGGAGGTGTCAGGCGCGGCGGTGCGTCAGGCGCGGCGGTGTACCAGCCGTCCCGCGCACACCGTGGCGATACAGCGCCCGTCCGCGTCGAACACGGCGAGGTCCGCGCGTCCCCCCGGCCCGGCGAGCGCGGCGCGCCGGGCGGCCGGCAGCACGACGACGCCCACCCGCGCGGCGGCGGCGCGGAGCGCCGGGTCCTCCGAGACGTACGCGTCGAGCACCGCGACCCCGCCCCGCTTCAGCACTTCGTGGATCCGCTCGCGCGGGCTCGGGGCGTCGGGCAGGGGCCCCTCGTGGACGCGCCCGGGTCCGAGCACACCGGCCCATGTCCTTACCCGCGCGCCCGGGAACCGTACCCGCAGCTCCTCGTACGTACCGACCGCGAGGATCCGGTCCCGGCCGACCACCACCGCGCCGCCCGCGACGGGCTCGCCGCCGCCCGCGCCGTCGCCGTCGTTCCCGCCCTCACCGGCACCGTCGTCGTCCCACGTGTACCGGAGCACGTCGGCCGCGTGCAGGGTCTCCACCTCAGCGCCTCACAGGAAGTCGGAGAGCCGTCGCGACGGCGTCAGTTGGTGGCGATGAGCTTCAGCTCGGGGTGGGCCGTGCCGCCCTCGATCGCCGTCGACGAGATGTGGGAGGCCACCCGGTCGTCGACCGGGTCGTTCGCCGGGTCGTCGTGCACCACCAGGTGCTCGTACGTCGTGGCGCGCTGCGCCGGGACCCGGCCCGCCTTGCGGATCAGGTCGATGATCTCCAGCCGGTTGGAGCGGTGCCTCGCGCCGGCCGAGGAGACGACGTTCTCCTCCAGCATGATCGACCCGAGGTCGTCCGCCCCGTAGTGCAGCGAGAGCTGGCCGACCTCCTTGCCGGTGGTCAGCCAGGAGCCCTGGATGTGGGCGACGTTGTCGAGGAAGAGCCGGGCGATCGCGATCATCCGCAGGTACTCGAAGAGCGTGGCCTGCGTGCGGCCCTTCAGGTGGTTGTTCTCGGGCTGGTAGGTGTACGGGATGAACGCGCGGAAGCCGCCCGTCCGGTCCTGTACGTCGCGGATCATCCGCAGGTGCTCGATGCGCTCGGCGTTGGTCTCGCCCGTCCCCATGAGCATCGTGGACGTGGACTCGACGCCCAGCCCGTGCGCGGCCTCCATGATCTCCAGCCAGCGCTCGCCGGACTCCTTGAGCGGCGCGATCGCCTTGCGGGGCCGCGCGGGCAGCAGTTCGGCGCCCGCGCCGGCGAAGGAGTCGAGACCGGCGGTGTGGATGCGCTGGATGGCCTCCTCGACGGAGACCTTGGAGATCCGGGCCATGTGCTCGATCTCGGAGGCGCCGAGGGAGTGGATGACGAGCTGCGGGTACGCCTGCTTGATCGCCGCGAAGTGCTTCTCGTAGTACTCGACGCCGAAGTCCGGGTGGTGCCCGCCCTGGAACATGATCTGCGTGCCGCCCAGCTCGACGGTCTCCGCGCAGCGGCGCAGGATGTCGTCGAGGTCGCGGGTCCACCCCTTGGCGGTGTCCTTGGGCGCGGCGTAGAAGGCGCAGAACTTGCAGGCCGTCACACAGACGTTGGTGTAGTTGATGTTCCGCTCGATGATGTACGTCGCGATGTGCTCCGTACCGGCGTACCTGCGGCGGCGTACGGCGTCGGCCGCGGCGCCCAGCGCGTGGAGCGGCGCCGACCGGTAGAGGTCGAGGGCCTCCTCGGAGGTGATGCGCCCACCCGCGGCGGCACGGGCCAGAACGGACGTGAGGTCGGCCTTCTCGGTCACCGGGGCGGGTCCTTCCCAAGGGGTTGTCACGACCGATTCAGCCTACGCCAGGGGGTGCGGTGGTCGGCGGGCACCCATGGCGGACGGGTGACGGCGCCTCCCGCTCACTCCTTGGTGAGGGTGCCTTTCGGGGTGCCCGCGGCGTCCTCCGCGGACTCGTAGCGCAGGGTGGTGCCGGAGGTGCGCGTGAAGGTCAGTTCGGCCGTACCGCCCGTGGTGCACAGCGACCGCGTACTGCGCTTCGACGGATCCGTACGCTCCTCGACCCGGAGCACGTCGGCGGTGGCGGAGACGAGCTCGCCGACGCCGAAGCACTCCACGGTGGTGCCGAGGACGGTGATCCTGGTCGTCGTCCTGACGATGTCCTCGCCCTTCACGCCGGGGACGAACACGGCGGTGAGCGTGCCGTGCGGGAGCCCGCCGCGTTCGGTGAGCGGCCCGCTCCAGGTGCCGACGAAGGTCTTGGGGACCCCGGCGGGGGCCGCCTCCGAGGGCCGGCCCGAGGGGATGCCGTCGGCGGGGTCGCGGGTGGCGGGGGTCGTCTGTGACGGGCGGCTCGCGGCGTCGCCGCTCTCGTCGCCGGACGTGGCGCCGCGCAGCTGGCCGAGGAGGAGCGAGCCGCCGACCGCCACGGCGGCGAGGACGCCCGCCACGGCGAGGGCGACGGTGCAGCTCACCCTGCGGACGGGGCGGCGAGTGGCGGCGCCCGGCGCGTGCGTGGTGCCCGTACCGGAGCCGCTTCCGTGTCCGTGTCCCCGGCCCGGGGCCGTGTCCGTCCGCAGATCGGCGGAGACGGAGAAGAGCCGCCGGGCCTCCTGGCCCACCGTGGGCGGCCCGGCGGGCGGCGGTACGGACGACTCCGGTACGGCGGACGGAGGTACGGGGGACGGAGGTACGGGGGACGGTGGTACGGGGGACGGTGGCACGGGGGACGGTGGCACGGGGGACGGTGGCACGGGGGACGGTGGCACGGGGGACGGTGGCACGGGCAGGGGTACGGGCGGGCCGAAGGTTCCGAGAGGGCCGAGGGGCCCGAGGGGCGGGCCGCCGACCGAGGCGCTGCTGAAGGGCACAGGACCGGTCTGCCCGGGGACGGGCGCGGCGGCCCGGTCCGGGCCGGGACGCCCGGCCGCGTCCGGACCGTGCCCGGTCGTCTCCAGGTCCAGCAGCCGCACCACCGCCCGGCTGATCTCCTCGACCAGCGGCCCCGGCAGCCAGCCGCCCGCCACCAGCGCCCCCGCCCCGTCCGGGGCGAGGAGCCGCCCGACCTCGGCGGGAGCGGGCCGCGCCGCCGGGTCCTTGGCCAGGCAGCGCGCGACGACGTCCCGCGACTCGCCCCGCAGCGCGCCGAGATCGGGCTCCTCGTGCACCACCTTGTAGAGCAGCGCGGCGGCCGAGGCGTCGCCGGGGAAGGGGCTCGCGCCGGTCGTGGCGTACGTGAGGACCGCGCCCAGCGAGAACACGTCGGCCGCGCCGGTGACGGCCCGGCCGAGTATCTGCTCGGGCGCCATGTAGCCCGGCGAGCCGACCGAGACGCCCGTCGAGGTGAGCGAGCTGGTGGAGTCGGTGGCGCGGGCGATGCCGAAGTCGATCAGCCGGGGGCCGTCCAGGGCGAGCAGCACGTTCGACGGCTTGACGTCCCGGTGGATCAGCCCGAGGGCGTGGACGGCCGCCAGCGCCTCCGCGAGACCGGCGCCCAGCGCGCGTACGGAGGTCTCGGGCAGCGGCCCGTGGCCCGCGACGGCCTGGGTCAGCGAGGGGCCCGCCACATAGCCCGTGACCACCCACGGAACGTCCGCCTCCGGATCGGCGTCCAGCACCGGCGCCGACCAGCGCGGCCCGCCGGGGCCGGTGCCGACCCGCCGCGCCGCGTCCACCTCGCGCCGGAAGCGGGCCCGGAACTCCTCGTCCGCCGCATAGCGCGGGTGGACGGCCTTGACCGCGACCGTACGGCCGCCCGCCGAGCGCCCGAGGTAGACGCGGCCCATCCCGCCGGCGCCCAGCCGCCCGAGCAGCCGGTACGGGCCGATGGCCGGCGGATCGCCTCTGTCGAGCGGCTGCATGGACCGTCCCCCTGTCCGAAGGCGTGCCTCACGGCGTGCCCTTCGTTCCTGTGGGAAGCACCTTAGGAGTCAGGCGGTCAGCAGTTCCACGTGTACGTCGGCGGGGAATCCGGTCGTCGGTCCCGTGCGGCGCGCGAACTCCGCCACACCGGCGAGCTGGTCGGGACCGAAGCGGAAGTCGAGCGTCGTGAAGTACCGCTCCAGCAGCTCCGCGTCGAACGTCTCCCAGCGGGCGGCGTGCTTGGCGACCCTCGCCACCTCCACCAGGGAGAGGTCCCGGGACGCGAGGAACGTCCGGTGGACGTCCCGGACGAGTTCCGGCTCGCGCGCCAGGTACTCCTTGCGCGCCGCCCAGACCGCGAAGACGAACGGCAGCCCGGTCCAGTCCTTCCACATCTGGCCCAGGTCGTGGACCTGGAGGCCGAGCCGGGGCGCGTCGTGGAGGGACGCGCGGAGGGCGGCGTCGCCGATGAGGACGGCCGCGTCGGCCTCCCGCATCATCAGGCCGAGGTCCGGCGGGCAGGTGTAGTAGTCGGGCCGTACGCCGTACTGCTCACTCAGCAGGAGCTGGGCCAGCCGTACCGACGTACGGGACGTGGAGCCCAGGGCGACGCGGGCGCCGTCGAGCTGATCGAGCGGCACCTGCGAAACGATCACGCAGGACATGACGGAGCCGTCGCAGCCGACCGCGAGATCGGGGAACGCGACAAGGTCGTCGGCGTTGCGGAGGAATTCGACGAGGGTGACGGGGGCGATATCCAGCTCCCCGCGCACGAGCCGTTCGCTGAGCTTCTCGGGAGTGTCCTTGGTCAGTTCCAGATCGAGAAGGGATCCGGTCCTGGCGAGCCCCCAATAGAGGGGCAGGCAGTTCAGGAACTGGATATGGCCGACGCGCGGCCGGGTGCCGTGGCCGCCGCTTCCGCCGTCCTTGCCGTCGCCGTCGCCGTCGCCCCCGGCGGGGCCGGGCGCACCCGCCGCCGCTGTCTCCGCGACTGTCCCCGCCGGGGCCTCTGCCGGTGCCTCTGCTGTCGCTTCTGCCGCTGACTTTTCTTCTGGACTGTCCACAGCGTGAGGCTAGACCCGTGGCGTACGGGGAAGTGCTCCGGGGGCGGAGAGCCGGTCCGGTGTCGCCCGCCCGGCCACGTTGGCGACCCCGTTTCGTCAGCCTGTGAGGCCCTTATACAAACGTCCGGGTGAAGTGATCTTTCCCTCTACCGCTGCGCACATGGTGCGTGCTAGGCTCGCCGCAAGTTGCAGTTTGGTTTCCCTTGCAGTACAGAGCCTGCGGAGCATGTAACCCGCAGGCTTTTGTAGTTTTCAGACTTCTTTGCAGGTTCTGGAGCAGGGCAACCCTTTGGCCCAAGGAGGGCTTATGGCTACCGGAACCGTCAAGTGGTTCAACGCTGAAAAGGGCTTCGGCTTCATCGCCCAGGACGGCGGCGGCCCGGATGTCTTCGTCCACTATTCCGCGATCAACGCAAGCGGCTTCCGTGCCCTTGAGGAGAACCAGGTAGTGACCTTCGACGTCACTCAGGGTCCGAAGGGCCCGCAGGCGGAGAACGTCACCCCGGCCTAGTTGCCAGGTCCGGCGATCGCGGACGTCTTACACGCAGTACCCAAGGAGCCCTGCTTCTCCCACTCGGGTGGGGGAAGGCGGGGCTCCTGCCTTTTCCCGCCCCTACCCGGGCCGCGTCCTTGAATTCCCCCCACGATTCAAATGGAACGCTTGTTCGCCGTTTCGCCGTTTCGCCGTATACAACCCGTTCACGTGTACAGCCCGGCTATCTCCGCCGCGAAGTCCTCGGCGATCGCCGCACGCCGCAGCTTCAGCGTGGGCGTGAGATGGCCTCCCGCCTCCGTGAAGTCCCGTTCGAGGACCCGGAAGCGGCGGATCGACTCGGCGCGGGAGACCAGCCGGTTCGCCTCGTCGATCGCCCGCTGGAGCGCGGCGCGCAACTCCTTGTCGTGGACGAGGGCGGCGAGCGGGGCGCCCTGCTTCCCCCGCATCAGCCGCCAGTGCGCCAGCCCCTCCGGTTCCAGGGTGATCAGGGCGCAGGCGTACGGGCGGTTGTCACCGACCACCAGACACTGACTGACCAGCGGGTGGGCACGCAGCCAGTCCTCCAGCGGCGCCGGCACGATGTTCTTGCCGCTGGACGTGATGATGACGTCCTTCTTGCGCCCGGTGATCGTCAGATAGCCGCCCTCGTCCAGCGCCCCCAGGTCCCCGGTGGCCAGCCACCCGTCCGCCGCGCCGGAACCGGCCCCGGGGCCCGGCTCCAGGGTCCGTACGGCCTCGCCGCGCTCCGCGTCCCAGTAGCCCGCGAAGACATGGCCGCCGCGCAGCAGCACCTCCCCGTCCTCCGCGATCCGTACGGAGGTGCCCGGCATCGGCCAGCCGACCGTGCCCAGCCGGGGTTTGAGCGGCGGGGTCACGGTCGACGCCGCCGTGGTCTCCGTCAGCCCGTACCCCTCGAAGGTCACCACCCCGGCGCCCGAGTAGAACGCGGCCAGCCGGTGCCCGAGCGGGGAGCCGCCGCAGATCACGTACTTCACCCGGCCGCCCAGGGCCGCCCGGATCCGCCGGTAGACCAGCGGTTCGTAGAGCGCCCGCAGGGCCCGCAGCCCGAACGACGGGCCAGGGCCCTCGCCGTGCCCCGCCGCCTCCACCGCGGCGCCGTACGCCTGGGCGATCCGCGCGGCCCGGTCGAAGGAGGCGCCGCGCCCCATCCGCTCCGCCGTGGCGCGGCCGGTGTTGTAGACCTTCTCCAGGACGTACGGGATGGCCAGCAGGAACGTCGGCCGGAACCCCGCCAGATCCGCGAGCAGGTCCTCCGTCCTGATGGAGGGCGCGTGGCCGAGCCGTACCCGTGCGCGCAGACAGGCGATCGCGACCATCCGGCCGAAGACGTGGGAGAGCGGCAGGAAGAGGAGCGTGGAGAGCGTGCCGGACGCGTCGGACGGGATGGACGGGACGAGGGGGACGACGGAGGCGAACCTGTCCGTCGCGACGGATCCGTCCGGAGAGATGGATCCCTCCGGGGAGGCGGGCCCGTCCGGGGAGGTGGCCGGCGAGGTCGCCGGGGCGTAGCGCGCCTGGCCCGGTGCCTTGAAGACGGGGTGCAGCAACTCGATCGCGTTGTCCACCTCCGTGAAGAAGTTGCCGTGCGTGAGGACGCAGCCCTTCGGGCGTCCGGTGGTCCCCGAGGTGTAGCTGACCGTCGCGACGGAGTCGGGGCCGAGGGCCGCGCGCCGTACGGTGACGTCCTCGTCCGGGATGTCACGCCCTGCCGCGCACAGGGTGTCCACGGCCCCACGCTCCACCGTCCACAGCCGGGTGAGCCCGGGCAGCCGGTCCCGTTCCTGACTGATCAGCCGCGCCTGGATCCCGTCCTCGACGACGCAGGCCACGGCGCCCGAGTCCTGGAGGATCCAGCGGACCTGGAAGGCCGAGGAGGTCGGGTAGATGGGTACGGTGACCAGCCCGGCGGCCCAGGCGGCGAAGTCCAGGAGCGTCCACTCGTAGGTCGTACGGGACATGATCGCGAGCCGGTCGCCGGGGCGCAGCCCCTCCGCGATCAGCCCTTTGGCGACGGCCAGCACCTCGGCGGCGAAGGCGGCGGCCGTGATGTCCTGCCACTCCGGGCCGCTGCCGCTCCTGCCGCGCGACGGCTTCGACTTCGCCGTCGGGCCGGGCCCCGTCCGCTTGCGGCTGATGACGACCGCGTCCGGCGCCTCACGGGCGTTGTCGAAGGGGATCCCGGCGAGCGAGCCGCGCCGTACGGGCCGCGCGAGCGGCGGTACGGACACCTCCCTGACCACCCCGTCCTGCCACTTCCTCGCCGGCTCGACCAGTGGCGGTACGGACGGGGGCACCGGCAGCGGTACGGGCACGGCGGTGGTGGGCAGGGCGTCGGCGGGCAGGGCGTCGGACACGGGCGTGCTCCTCGTTCAACCTTGCTGTTCTGGCTGTACTGATGATGCGCGGGTCAGACGCGTTCGAGGACCGCCGTCACGCCCTGGCCGCCCGCCGCGTTCGCCCGGCGCGCCCGCGGCGGCAGCAGCCGCAGCTCGTCGTTGACGCCGAGGGGTGCGTCGCTCGCCGTGTCCGCCCGGCCCGCGATCGCGGAGTCGACGGCGCCGAGCGCGATCTTGTTCGCGGCCGCGATGACGGCCTGGAGCCCGGTCCCGCACGCCTGTTGGATGTCGTACGCGGGCGACGCGGATCCAGCGCCGAGCCGAGCACGCTCTCGCGGGCGGGATTGAAGTCCCGGCTGTGTTCGAGAACGGCCCCCGCGACGAACGCGCCGGCCAACTCCCCGCGCAACCCGAGGCGTTCGGTGATCCCGTCCAGGGCGGCCGCCGGCATCTCCTGGCCGGAGGCGGTCACGTACGGGCCGCCGGCGCGCACGAAGGGGGCGCGGACGCCGCCGAGGAGAGCCACCCGGCGGGGTCGCGGCGGGCTGAGGGGGATCATCTCGACCAGCTCCTGACCCTTCAGTAACCTTACTGATGGTTACGCTACGACCGCGCAGGGAGCCACGACAACGGCCGACCGCTATCTGCACTTCTCCGGCACAGCACCCGGCCGATTCCTCACCGAAAAACCCGGACTTCCGCAGCCGGTGGCGCCCGGAAACGCCCGCACTTGACGGCCCCGTCATCGCCCTCGCAGCGGGCCGCCCGGGTGCCGCGCCGCCCTCGCTGCCGCCCACCCTGGTCCGTGGCGCGGTCGCCTCGCCGCTCAAGCGCCTGCCACCCGCCGAGGGCGCGGCCCTGCCGGGCACCCGGCTCGACCGGCGCGGGCTCGCCTCGTACGCCCGGGGCGTGGGCGGAGTTCAGGGCGCCGGTGCCGCTGCCGCTGCCGCTGCCGGGCACCGTGACGTACGGGGTGGAGCCCGCGCCCTCGGGCGTCGCCTTCCAGCCGCGCGCCGCGGCCGGTGCGCGCGCCCATGTCACCGGCGAGGAGTGGTCGGCCAGCGCTCGCCCGCCATGAGCCGGCCGAGGCCCATCCAGGAGAAGTTCATCAGCGTCGCGGCGGCCTCCTTGGCCGAGACGCCGGGCGTCTCGTTGGCCCAGTCGGCCAGCGACTCGGCGGCCCCCACCAGCGCCTGCGCCAGCCCGGCCATGTCCCGGTCGGCCAGCTCACCCGCGTCGCCGCCACCGTCCGTACCGCTGTCCGTACCGCTTTCCGTACCGCCGACCGAGCCGTCGACCGCCTCGCGGGCCGCCGCCCCGATGAGCGCCGTCACGACCGCGACCAGCTCGTCCCGCATCGCCGCCGCCTCGCCCGCGAACGGCTCCCCGTGCGTGCGCGCCCGGCGGTGCAGTACGGACCAGCCGTCCGGGTTCTCCGCCGTATGCGCGAAGAACGCGCCGAGCCCCGCCCGTAGTTGGCGGTCGGCCGACACCCCGGGCCGGGCGCCCGCGGTCACGGCGGCGAGCAGGGCGGCGGCCTCCCGGCGGATACAGGCGGTGAAGAGGTCTTCCTTGGAGTTCAGATACAGGTAGACCAACGGCTTGGACACCCCCGCGACTTCGGCGATGTCGTCCATCGAGGAGGCGCGGTAGCCGCGCCGCCCGAAGGTCCGTACGGCGGCGTCCATCATCATCCGCTCCCGCACCGCACGCGGCACCCGCTTGCCGGACAGCGCGGCCCCCGCGGACCCCGCCGCAACCGGCCCGCCCACCGCGGCCACGTCCAACTCCTGCTCCCGCCCCACGCTTTCCTCCCAGCCGGGACCCGGACCCCGGCCCCCGTCCGGCCCCAGCCTACGGCCCGGTCCTGGCGGCGCCCCCGGCTACTCGTTGCGCAGCACCTCCGCGATGGTGAGACGCGCCGCCGACCGCGCCGGGACCAGCGCACCGAGGACGGCGATCGTGACGCCCGCCAGCACCGGACCGGTCAACTGCGGCAGGTGCCATACACTCTTCATCGACTCCGGGAACGCGATCACCCCGACGTTGTCCACGACCAGCCGGTGCGCCACGATCCCGAGGGGGATGCCGAGCGCCCCGCCGACCGCGCCCAGCCCCGCGACCGACGTCACCGTCATCGCGACCGTCTGGCGCGGTGTCATGCCGATCGACTTGAGCATGCCCAGGTCCCGCCGCCGCTCCCGGGTGTTCAGCAGGACGGTGTTGAAGACGCCGAGCGCCGCGACGACGGTCAGCAGCACGGTGAAGACCGTGGAGAAGGTGACGACGGCCACGACGGCGCCGCCGCTCACGGAGAGCGGCGACGGGCGGAGCGCCGGATCGAGCGCCTCGACGGCCTTGAGGTAGGGCCCGCTGCCGGTGCCGGGGGCGAGCCGGATCGTGTAGCCGAAGACCGGTGTGTCCGGGGCCAGTTCGGCCATGGTCCGCCGCCCCGTCTCCAGGGACCGGGCGTCGCCGTCGATGACCTCGCCGACCACGGTCACGGGGAGCTGCCGCCCGTTCAGGTGCAGGGTGGTCCGGTCGCCGACCGTGAGCCCGTTCTCCTTCAGGAACGCGGGCCCCGCCGCGACCTCGCGCGGCCCGTCCGGCCAGTGCCCCGTGACGATCCGGTCGGCGAGGGGCCGGGTGTCCCCCCAGTAGAAGTCGAGGAAGCGGGTGGTGGCGGCGGACCCCGCGAGACGCACCTCGGTGAGCGCGCGGACCGTGATCCGGTCGGTGCCGGGCAGCGCGCGCAGCCGCGCCTCGATCTGCCGGTCACTGAGCTTCGACGCCGCCTCGTCGCCCTCGGGCTCCCTCATGTCCACGGCGATCCGCTCCGCGCCGTCGCCCCGCGCTCGGTCCGCGTACGCGACCATCGTGCTGGTCAGACCGGTGGTCAGGGTCACGGTGGTGACCCCGAGGACGATGGCCGCCATGGTCAGCAGTGTCCGGCCGGGGCGGGCGAACGGCTGGCCGAGCCCCAGGCTCACCGGCCGCGGCAGCCGCGTACCGCCGAGCCACCGCTGCACCCGCAGTCCGCGCCCGGTCCGTGGTGCGCTGCCCGCGCTGATCGCCTGCGCGGCGGGCAGCCGGTGGGCGCGGAGCGCGGGGATCAGCGCGGCGAGGACGACGAGGGCGGGCATGGCCACCAGGCACCCGGCGGAGAGCCAGGGGCTGACGCCGATGGACGCGGTGCCGGTCTCGATCCCGCCGAAGGCCAGCTTCAGGATGGGCGGTGCCAGTACGGTGCCGAGCGCGGTCCCGAGGACGGAGCCGACGACCGCGGGCACGGAGACCATCGTCAGGTAGACGGCGAGGACCTGGTTCGGGGTGAACCCGAGCGCCTTGAGCACGCCGATGTGCCGGTACCCGGAGACCACCGCCCCGCTGACCACGTTCCCGACGATCAGGACCGAGACCAGCAGCCCGAGTACCCCGAAGAGCGTCATGAACGGGAGGTACGCGTCGGCCTGCGCGGAGAAGGCCTGCTTGAGGGTGAGATACGACTGCGCGCCGGTGAGCGCGCCCGCGGGCAGCCCGGCGGTCGCGGTGTCCAGAGCGGTCCGGAGCCGCGCCTCCGTCCCTGTTCCCGCATCCGAGAAGCGGTAGAGCATCTGGGCCGAGGGCGGGTGCAGCGCGGCCATCTGTCCTGGCGTCACCCAGCCGCCGGCGGACCGGCTCATACCGGCCGCGAACCCGACGACGGTGAGCGTCGGCGCCCCGGGCGTCTTCAGCTCGGTCCCGAGCATGTCGGAGCTGGGCGTGCCCTGGATGGGCCATTCGACGACGAGTTCCCCGGGCGCGGTGGCCCAGCGGCCGGTCAGCAGCCGGATCCGGTCCACCGGGCCCGCCGGATCGGCCCGGCCCACCACGGTGAGCGGACCGCTCGGCCTCCCCAGCCAGCTGTCGGGCACTTGGAGAACGGCCTGGCCGAAGGGGCCCGCGGCAGCGGCGACCCCCGGCCGCCCGGCGGTCCGGGCGAGTTGCGCGTCCGACGCCTTCGCCGCGTCGAAGCTCACCACCGCGTGGGCGCCCCGCTGCTCGGCGAAGGCCCGGTCGAAGGGGGCGGAGGTGGCGTCGAGCACCACCATCGCCAGCAGCACGGTCGCAGTGGAGCACAGGACGACGAGACCGATCACGAAGGTCTGGAGCCCGCGGCGCTTCACGGCCCCGCGCGAGGCCCGCCATACGGCGCTCATCCTGCCGCCTCCAGTGCGCTCGTACGGGCCACCCGGCCGTCGGCGACCTCGACCAGGAGACTGGCGCAGCGCGTGGCGAGACGCGGGTCGTGGGTGACGATCAGCAGGGTCTGGCCCATCTGGTTGAGATCGATCAGCAGGTCCATCACCTGCTCGCCGGAGCGGCTGTCGAGGGCGCCGGTCGGCTCGTCGGCCAGGAGCAGCGCCGGGCGGTTCATGAGCGCCCTGGCCACCGAGACCCGCTGGCGCTCGCCGCCGCTGAGGGTGGCCGGATAGCTGTTCCCGCGGTCGGCGACCCCCAGTTCGTCGAGGAGTTCCAGCGCGCGCGGCCGGGCCTGCCGGGCCGGGGTGCCGGTCAGTTGGGCGGCCAGCGCCACATTGTCCAGCGCGGGCAGGTCGTCGATGAGGTTGAAGAACTGGAAGATCATCCCGATCTGGCGGCGCCGGAACAGCGCCAGCCCCGTCTCGTTCAGCTTCCCCAGGTCCTGGCCGCCCACCTCGACGGTGCCCGAGGTCGGACGGTCGAGTCCGGCGATCAGGTTGAGCAGGGTGGACTTGCCGCAGCCGGAGGGCCCCATGACGGCGACCGCGTCGCCCGCGCGGATCTCCATCGACAGGCCATCCAGGGCCTTCGCCTCGCCGTACTCCTTGTGCACGCCGTCCAGCCGGACGACGATCCTCGGCGCACTGCCGTCATCAGTTGTCATGGCACGAACCTAGAAGCGGTCTCAGGACCCCGGCGTCACGCGCGGGATGTATCCGTCCAGGGCCGTCATCCCGGCGATGTACGAAGCTGCACCGGGAGAATGACGCGGAACGCGCCGACTGCTGTGAGGCTGAGGGGCGAGGACTGATGGCTGAGGGCTGATGCCTGGGAGCGGAGAACGGGGAGGGGCGGCGGGTGGTGGTGGGATGGCTGGTCGCGGCCCTGACGGTGGCGGGCGCGGCCGTGGCGTGGCTGGGGGTGCTGCTCGGCCGCGCCCGGCGGTCGCACCGGGCGGCCGTGGAGGAGCGGGGCTGGCTGCTGGAGCGTGAACGGGAGAGCGCGGCCCGTACCGCGGTGGACGCCGAGCGGTCCCGGATCGCGGCGGAACTGCACGACATCGTCAGCCACAACGTGAGCCTGATGGTCGTTCAGGCCGGGGCCGCCCGCGAGGTGCTGGCCACGCTGCCCGACGAGGCCGCGACCGCGCTCGGCGCCGTCGAGACCGCCGGGCGGAACACGATGACCGAGCTGCGGCATCTGCTGGGGCTGCTCGCCCCGGCACAGGACGGCGAGGACGCGCCGTACGGCACGGGCCTGTCGCCGCAGCCGAGTCTGCGCCGGCTCAGCCCGCTGATCGACCGGATCGCCTTCGCCGGGCTGCCCGTGGAGGTACGGATCTCCGGTGAGCCGCGCCCCCTCCCGGCCGGCATCGACGCCACCGCCTACCGGATCGTCCAGGAGGCGCTGACCAACGCGCTCAAGCACGGGGAGGGGGCGAAGGCCGAGGTGACGGTGCGTTACGCGGACCACTCTCTGCGGGTCGAAGTGCTGAACAGCGGGCCGAGCGCGCTCTCCGGCGGCGGGGCGGCGCCCCGGGAGCGGCCGGCCGTGGTCCCGGCGGACGGCGCGGGGCGCGGACTGATCGGCCTGCGGGAACGGGTGGCGGTCTACGGCGGCGACCTGGACGCCCGGCGCCGGCTCGGCGGCGGCTACCGCGTCCGCGCCCGGATCCCGCTGGACCGGCCGTGACGGCACCGGGCGGGACGGGGCCGGCCGTGACGGGGCCGGGCGGGACGGGGCCGGGCACGGCGACATCGGGTGGGCGCGGCCCCCGCGTCGTGATCGCCGACGACCAGGAGCTGGTCCGCACCGGCTTCGGCCTGATCCTGCGGGCGCGCGGCATCGAAGTCGTCGGCGAGGCGGCCGACGGGGCCGAAGCGGTGGAGGCGGTGGGCGAACTACGGCCCGACGTCGTGCTGATGGACATCCGGATGCCCGTGATGGACGGGCTGGAGGCCGCCCGCCGCGTACTCGCGCGAGTTCCGGAGTGCCGGGTGATCATGCTGACCACCTTCGACCTCGACCACTACGTCTACGCCGCCCTCGCCGCCGGTGCCAGCGGCTTCCTCCTCAAGGACGTCACCCCGGCGCATCTCGCCGCCGCCGTACGCCTCGTCGACACGGGTGACGCGCTGCTCGCGCCGTCGATCACCCGCCGCCTGGTGGAACGCTTCGCGTCCGGCACGCCGCGAACCGGCGCCCGGCTCCCCGGCTCCCCGGCGTTAAGTCCCCCGGCCGTGCGTGCCCCGGCCGTCCACCGCGGTCTCGCGGCGCTGACGCCCCGTGAGCACGAGGTGCTGACACTGCTGGGCCGGGGGCTCTCCAACGCCGAACTGGCGCGGACGCTGACGCTCAGCGAGGCCACCGTGAAGACGCACGTGGCCCGGATCTTCGCCAAGCTGGCCCTGCGCGACCGCGCCCAGGCGGTCGTCCTCGCCTACGAGACGGGGCTCGTCGCCCCCGGCGACACGGGTCGGCAGGGCGGATGACGCCACTGGACGGCCGTTACCGGACGGCGCCGTCCTCCTGCGCCCGGTTGGCCTCCAGCCGGGCCTTCGCTGTGTCGACCTTGTCCACGATCTGCTCGGACATGGCGTCGCGCTGCTTGCGCAGCAGGATGAAGCTGAGCGGCGCCGAGATGACGACGGCGAGCAGCAGCACCCAGATGAAGTTCGAGTCCCCGAGCCCCTTGGGCAGCACGCCGACCTGGACCAGTCCGGCGACGACGACGAAGCTGGCGACGAAGATACCCAGGCGCATCGCGGTGTACCGGAGGGTGGCGCCTGTCTTCACAGCGGTCACAGCGGGCCTTCTCTCTTCTTCCGTGGGTGCCATAGGGGCTAAAGGCGTACGAACAGTGAAGCACGCACCGGTCAGTGCCGGTCCAGCGGGAGCAGCATCGTGATGTCGTCGCGGTCGTCGCCCGGGGCGACCCTGATCGCGTCCGGTACCCGGCCGACCTCCTTGTAGCCGCAGGCCGCGTAGAACGCGTCCGCGCCCGTACCGCCCCGGCAGGTGAGCCGTATCGCCTCGATGCCCTCGGCGGAGCGCGCCGCGTCGGCCGCCGCGGCCATCAGGTCGCGGCCGTACCCCCGGCCCTGGTGGCGGGGGTGGACCATCACCGTGTAGAGCCAGAGCCAGTGGCGCATCAGCCGGTGGGTGTTGAGGGTGAGGAACGCCACCGCGGCGACGGCGCCCTCCTCGTCGTACCCGACCAGCAGCCGGGTACGGCCCTCGGCCATCGCCGCGAAGTGCCTGACCACCTCGGGCCGGATGTCCTCGGCCGTCACCGGCGGGACGAATCCCACCGCGCCGCCGGCGTTGGAGACATCCGTCCACAGGGCGAGGATCCCGTCGCGCAGGGCGCGGTCGACCGCCGGATCCAGCTCGAATATGAGCGCCATACCCCGCTCGTCCTTCCCGTACCTCAAATCCGCTGTGCCAAGGCCCTGTCTCAGAGCCGCATCGCCTGCGGGGTCTCGCGGCGGTCCTGGTCCGGGCCCGGGTACTCGCGGATGATCTCGTAGCGGGTGTTCCGCTCGACGGGGCGGAAGCCCGCGTCACGGATGAGGTCGAGCAGATCCTCACGGCCCAGCTTGTTCGGCGTGCCGTAGTTGTCCGCGTCGTGCGTGATCTTGTACTCGACGACCGAGCCGTCCATGTCGTCCGCGCCGTGCTGGAGGGCGAGCTGCGCCGTCTGCACGCCGTGCATCACCCAGAAGACCTTGACGTGGGGCACGTTGTCGAAGAGCAGCCGGGAGACCGCGAAGGTCTTCAGCGCCTCGGCGCCGGTCGCCATCGACGTACGCGCCTGGAGGCGGTTGCGGACCTTGCCGTCCTTCATGTCCACGAAGTCGTGCTGGTAGCGCAGCGGGATGAAGACCTGGAAGCCGCCGGTCTCGTCCTGGAGCTCACGCAGCCGCAGGACGTGGTCCACCCGGTGCCGGGGCTCCTCGATGTGCCCGTACAGCATCGTGCACGGGGTCTTGAGCCCCTTCTCGTGCGCGAGGCGGTGGATGCGCGACCAGTCCTCCCAGTGGGTGGCGTGGTCGACGATGTGCTGCCGGACCTCCCAGTCGAAGATCTCGGCGCCGCCGCCGGTCAGCGACTCCAGGCCGGCGTCGATCAGCTCGTCGAGGATCTCGGAGGCGGAGAGCCCCGAGATCGTCTCGAAGTGGTGGATCTCGGTGGCGGTGAACGCCTTGAGGGAGACCTCCGGGAGGGCTTCCTTCAGCGCGCTGAGCGACCGCGGGTAGTAACGCCACGGCAGCGTCGGGTGGAGGCCGTTGACGATGTGCAGCTCGGTGAGGCTCTCGCCCTCCATCGCCTTGGCGAGGCGGACGGCCTCCTCGATGCGCATCGTGTACGCGTCCTTCTCGCCCGGCTTGCGCTGGAACGAGCAGTACGCGCACGACGCGGTGCACACGTTCGTCATGTTGAGGTGCCGGTTGACGTTGAAGTGGACCACGTCGCCGTTCTTACGGGTCCGCACCTCGTGGGCGAGCCCGCCGAGCCAGGCGAGGTCGTCCGACTCGTACAGGGCGATGCCGTCCTCGCGCGTCAGCCGCTCACCGGCCAGAACCTTGGCTTCCAGCTCGCGCTTGAGACCCACATCCAGAACAGATGCAGTCATCAGGCCGCCTCCCATACGTCTACCAATCGGGCTGGTCGAGCCTACGCCCCCCGACCGACAGAACCCGAGGCGGCCCTCCGCCCGCGTCCCGGGTCACCGCCCTCCCCCGGGGTGCCGCCCCCGGCTGTCAGTCCTCGGGGAGTTCGCCCACCCTGTTCTCCCACTTCGTGGAGAGAACGATGGTCGTACGGGTCCGGGAGACGCCCTTCGTACCGCTGAGCCGCCCGATCGTCTTCTCCAGGCCGTCGACGTCGCTCGCGCGCACCTTGAGCATGTACGAGTCGTCGCCCGCGATGAACCAGCAGTCCTCGATCTCGCCGAGGTCGCGCATCCGGCGCGCCACGTCCTCGTGGTCGGCGGCGTCGGAGAGCGAGATCCCGATCAGCGCGGTGACGCCGAGGCCGAGCGAGGCGGAGTCGACGGTGGCGCGGTAGCCGATGATGACGCCCGCGGCTTCGAGACGGTTGATGCGGTCGGTGACGCTGGGCCCGGAGAGCCCGACGAGCCGGCCCAGCTCGGCGTACGAGGCTCTGCCGTTCTCCCTGAGGGCCTGGATGAGCTGCCTGTCCACGGCGTCCATATGCCTGGAACCTTCCATTATTCAGTGATCTCGCAAAGATATAGAGAGAATCTAAGGCATGAAGAGGTGAAGTCCTGCGAATTTGCCAAATGATCAAAAGAATGATCGGCCACTGTCAGCCGCCCGACCCACGGCTCGGCTCACGACTCGGCCCACCGCCCGGCCCCTGCCCACGCCACCGCCCGGCCCACCGGTCACCGCTCGCGGGAGCCCCCCAGCTCCCCCTCCCAACGGCGGTACAGCCCGTGCTCCACCCCGGCCGCGTCCAGCACCCGCCCGGCGACGAAGTCGACCAGGTCCTGGATGTGCGTCGCCCCCGCGTAGAACGCCGGGGAGGCGGGCAGCACCACGGCGCCCGCCTGATCCAGCGTCACCAGGTGCCCCAGCGTCTGCCCGTTCAGCGGCGTCTCCCGCAGGGCGACGACCACCTTCCTGCGCTCCTTCAGCATGACGCTCGCCGCCCGCTGGAGCAGGTCCTTCGAGAGCCCGAGCGCCACCCCGGCCACGCACGCCGTCGAGGCGGGCACGATCAGCATCCCCTTCGCGGGGTACGAACCGGACGACGGCCCGGCGGCCAGGTCCCCGGCGGCCCAGTGCCGCACGTCAGAGAGGTCGGGCGCCAGCCCGCCCGTGAAGGTCTCCGGCTCGCCGTCCGCGCCGCGTGCCAGCCAGGCGGCCAGGTCCTCCCGCCAGTGCGCGTCCCGGAAGGCGATGCCCGTCTCGTCGAGCAGCGTCAGCCGTGACGCCCTGCTGACGACGAGATCGACGCTCTCTCCGGCCGCCAGCAGCCCGCGCAGCACGGCCGCGGCGTACGGCGTCCCGGACGCGCCGGAGACCCCGACGACCCAGGGCCGCCTCGGCCGGGGCGGGCTGTGGTGGTCTGCGTACGATCCGGGCTTCACGCATCCGAGCCTATCCGGCGGCCCCGGTCAGGAACCGACGGCCGGGTCCCGGACGTTCTCCGCAGAAGGGAGCACATGGATCACCGTGGACCACAGGGGGCCTGCGATGTCGTACCCGCCCGTCGGACCGACCACCTCGACCGCCTCGACCCCGCGCACCCGCGGCGACCGCGTGAAGGGCGCCGCCGCGCTGATGGCGGGCTGGGTCGCGCTGCTCTGGATCCTGGAGGCGGTCAACACCGCGACGGGCTCGCTGAGCACGTACGGGCTGAGCCCGCGCGACTTCGGTGAGCTGCGGGACGTCATCCCGATGGCGTTCCTGCACCACGGCTTCGACCATCTCGCGTCCAACACCGTGCCGCTGCTGATCCTCGGCTTCCTCGCCGCGCTGAACGGGCTGCGGCGGTTCGCCGCCGTCGTACTGACGATCATGGTCGTCGGCGGTCTCGGCGTCTGGCTCACCGCCGCCGACCACTCGGTCACGGCGGGCGCCTCGGGCGTGGTCTTCGGCCTGCTCGGCTATCTGCTGGTCCGCGGCTTCGTGGACCGCAGCGCGGTGGACATGGTGACCGGCCTGCTGGTGCTCGCGGTGTACGGCTCGGCGCTCTGGGGCGTCCTGCCGACCAACCCGGCCGTGAGCTGGCAGGGCCATCTCTTCGGGCTGATCGGCGGGGTCATGGCCGCCTTCATGTTCCGCAGGAAGCCGCCCATGAACGAACTCATAGGCTGAGGCCCGCTCACCTCACAGGCCCGCTCACCTCGCAGACCGCTCACCTCGCAGGCCGCTCACCTCACAGCGTGAGGCCCCGCACCAGCAGGTCCAGCAGCGCGCAGACGAACAGCGCGATCCCGATGAACCCGTTCACCGAGAAGAACGCCCGGTTCAGGCGCGACAGGTCGTGCGGCTTCACGATCGTGTGCTCGTAGAGGAAGGCGCCCACGACTATCACCAGCCCGGTCCAGAAGAACGCCCCGGCGCCGGTGGCCAGCGCGTACCAGACCAGCAGCACCGTCGTCACCACATGGCACGCGCGCGCCCCGTACAGCGCCGCCGGGATCCCGAAGCGCGCCGGTACGGACATCACCCCGTGCGCCCGGTCCGCCCGCACGTCCTGGCAGGCGAAGATCAGGTCGAAGCCACCGATCCAGATCCCGACCGCCAGGCCCAGGATCACCGCGTCCCACGACCAGGACCCGGTGACGGCGAGCCAGGCGCCGACAGGGCCGATGGCCTGGGCGAGACCGAGGATGGCGTGCGGGTAGTGGGTGAACCGCTTCCCGTACGGATAGACCACCATCGGGATCACGGCGATCGGCGCGAGCGCCAGACAGAGCGGGTTGAGCGCCGCCGCGGCCCCCAGGAAGACGACGACGGCGATCAGCGCGCCCGTCCACGCGGACCGTACGGACACCACGCCCGTCACCAGTTCGCGCCCCGCCGTACGCGGATTACGGGCGTCGATCTCGCGGTCGATGATCCGGTTGCACGCCATCGCGAACGTACGGAGCCCGACCATCGCGACCGTGACCAGCAGCAGCCGGCCCCAGTGGACGTTCCCGTCGAGCTGGAACATCGCGGTCAGTGCGGCGATGTAGGCGAAAGGCAGCGCGAAGACCGAGTGCTCGATCATCACGAGCCGCAGGAACGCCTTCGTCCGGCCCGGCTGCGGTACTGCCGCCGCTGCGCTGGTCACAGCCCGTACTCCCTCCACCGGCGGTCGACTTTCGCCGCCGTCTCCGGGTCGGACTCGACCATCTCCGGCCAGCCGCCGTCCCGTGTGTACCCCTCCTCGGGGAGCTTGCGCGTCGCGTCGATCCCCGCCTTGCCGCCCCAGAACTGCTGGTAGGACGAGTGGTCGAGATGATCGACCGGGCCCTCCACGACGGTGAGGTCGCGCGCGTAGTCGGTGTTGCCGAGCGCCCGCCAGGACACCTCGTGCAGATCGTGCACATCGCAGTCCGCGTCCACGACCACGATCAGCTTGGTCAGCGACATCATGTGCGCGCCCCAGATGGCGTGCATCACCTTCTGCGCGTGTTTGGGGTACTTCTTGTCGATCGAAACGATCGCACAGTTGTGGAAACCGCCCGACTCCGGGAGGTGGTAGTCCACGATGTCCGGCACGATGATCTTCAGCAGCGGCAGGAAGAACCGTTCCGTCGCGCGCCCCAGCGGCCCGTCCTCCGTCGGTGGCCGGCCGACCACGATCGACTGGAGCAGCGGCCTCTTCCGCATCGTCACACAGTCGATGGTGAGCGCGGGGAACTCCTCCTGCGGGGTGTAGAAGCCGGTGTGGTCCCCGAACGGGCCCTCCGGCAGCGTCTTCCCCGGCTCCAGCCACCCCTCGATGACGACCTCGGCGTTGGCCGGTACCTGGAGCGGCACGGTCTTGCAGTCGACCATCTCGATCCGCCGCCCCTGGACGAACCCCGCGAACAGGTACTCGTCGATGTCACCGGGCAGCGGCGCCGTGGAGGCGTACGTGACGGCGGGCGGACACCCGAACGCGATGGCGACCGGCAGCCGCTCACCGCGCCTGGCCGCCACCTGGTAGTGGTTGTGGCTGTCCTTGTGGATCTGCCAGTGCATCCCGATGGTGCGCCGGTCGTGACGCTGGAGCCGGTAGAGCCCGAGATTGCGGATGCCGGTCTCGGGGTGCTTGGTGTGCGTCAACCCGAGGTTGAAGAAGGAGCCGCCGTCCTCGGGCCAGGTGAAGAGCGCGGGCAACTGGTCCAGATCGACGTCGTCACCCGTGAGGACGACTTCCTGGACGGGCGCTTCCTTGATCTTCTTCGGCGGTACGTGGGCCATCGCGCCGAGCTTCCCGAACGCCTCGCGCACCCCGATGAAGCCCTGCGGCAGCTCGGGCTTGAGCAGCCCGCCGATCTTGTCGCTGATGTCGCTGTACGCCTTCAGCCCGAGCGCCTTGAGCAGCCGGCGGTCCGTCCCGTACACGTTCATCGCGAGCGGCATCGAGGAGCCGCGCACGTTCTCGAAGAGCAGCGCGGGCCCGCCGGCCTTGTTCACCCGGTCGACGATCTCCCCGACTTCCAGGTAGGGGTCGACTTCGGCCTTGATGCGCTTGAGGTCGCCGTCGCGCTCCAGCGCCCGGAGGAGCGAGCGAAGATCGTCGTAAGCCATGCCGTCCAGTATCTGCTACTCGGTACGCTGGACCTGTCACGGGGGCCGCGATCCGGTCTCGAACTCCACGACCAGGGGGAGCTCCATGCTTCGGGTGCTGATGATTCTGGTGCCGCTGGCTCTCAGCATCTACGCGTTCATCGACTGCATCACCACCGAGGAGAAGGAGGTCAAGTACCTCCCGAAGCCCGTCTGGGCGATTCTGGTGCTGCTCTTCCCGCTGGTCGGCTCGGTGGCCTGGCTCATCGTGGGACGGGAGCGTACGGCGGCGGCGCGGGGCGGCGGCTGGGTGGCCCCGGACGACAACCCCGACTTCCTGAAGTCCCTCAAGGACCGTAAGGACGACGGCGACGACGGCGACACGACCGCCCAGGACAAGACCCAGGACAAGACCAAGGACAAGGACAAGACCGCCGGGGACGACGACTCCGGGCACCTCCAGCGGTGGGAGGCGGACCTGCGCCGCCGCGAGGAGGAGATCGAGCGGCGCGAGAAGGGCGGCGGCAGCGCCGACGACACCCCGCCGAAGCCCTGACGGCTCATGTACGGGAACGGCGAAGGCGAGGCGCGGGCGCGGGCGTGGCTGGCGACCGCCGTCGAGGAGGCGCGGGCCGGGCTGGCCGAGGGCGGCATCCCGATCGGCGCGGCGCTGTACGGCGCGGACGGGACGCTGCTGGGCCGGGGCCACAACCGGCGTGTCCAGGACGGCGATCCGTCCCTGCACGCCGAGACGGCCGCGTTCCGCGCGGCGGGGCGGCAGCGCTCGTACCGGGGCACGACGATGGTGACGACGCTCTCGCCGTGCTGGTACTGCAGCGGGCTGGTGCGGCAGTTCGGGATCTCGCGGGTGGTGATCGGGGAGGCGGAGACCTTCCACGGCGGCCATGACTGGCTCGCGGAGCACGGGGTGGAGATCGTGCTGCTCGACTCGGCGGAGTGCGTGGCGCTGATGCGGGAGTTCATCGCGCGGAGCCCCGGGCTGTGGCACGAGGACATCGGCGAGGACTGAACGCCCCGGTAACGAGAAGAGGCGCCCCGCGCGGACCTGGTC
>NZ_JBHZEJ010000058.1:0-54949 GCF_042756365.1 Streptomyces sp. NPDC059092 | reverse complement strand
GCCCGCGCGGGTGCGCGGCACGCCCGTCCTGGGGGAATTTCGGGTGGCGCCGCAGATGTCGCCGCGCGGGCGGCGGCGTACGCGGGGGGCCGCCGGCCGGTACTTACCGGCCTGCGCCCGGGTGCGTACCCGGGCGCGGCGCCCCTGCCCCCGGCACAGCATCGAGCCCCGGACCGTTCTACGGTCCGGGGCTCGGTTCGAAGCTCACTGTGCGATGCGCATCGGGGGGTACTGCGCGCTGCGGTTCGGGGGCGGGGCTATGCGTACACGCTGTACGCTCCGCCGGCTGAGGCTGTTACAGGGGTGGTTCAGGCGGTCGCGTTACGCGCCCGGTTACGAGCGGCGCGACGCTTCATCGCGCGGCGCTCGTCCTCGCTGAGTCCACCCCAGACGCCGGAGTCCTGGCCGGACTCCAGCGCCCACTGCAGGCACTGCTCCATGACGGGGCAGCGACGGCAGACGGCCTTGGCTTCCTCGATCTGCAGCAGCGCAGGACCGGTGTTGCCGATGGGGAAGAACAGCTCGGGGTCTTCCTCGCGGCAAACGGCGTTGTGACGCCAGTCCATGGCTGCTACCTCTCTTGGTATTACGTGCAGGTTGCTTGTGAATGTGAACGCTTTCACGAATCCCTCGACAAGGGAAGGGTCGACCGCCAGCGGAACTGCCGGTGTCCTTGCTTCGAGGAGGGGTTCTGGTGCTCAGGGAGGCCGGTGTTGCGGGCCGTCCCGAGCGCCATGTAGAGATTCGCAAACCTCGGCGGCGGATACAACCCCTTCTGGAAAGTTTTTTTTGATTCCTCGGTGTCGACTAGGTCACAGCCGTACTTCCATGGGGTGGATGCCAGCCTAAACGTTCGAGTGAAAGGAGTTTGGGCCCTTCCACTCACACAATCACACGCAGTGCACGGCGAACGCCTGTGAACGTCACGCTCGTACGCACTCCAAGATGGTCGCCGTCCATCTGGAAGGGCAGGGGCGCCTTGGAATGCAAGGTGAAGTCGGTCAGGTCGTGCAGGGACACCGCATGGCGCCCGTGGGGGCCCTTGTCCGGGGTCGAAGTGAGCAGTTGCGTCCCATATACGGCCGCCGCCGAGGTCGACATCCTGGTCAGTCCGAGGACGTCGAGCGCCAAGTCGAAGGACGCCGTGGGGGAGGAGTACAGCGGGCGATTCCCCAGGTAAGTGTAGGGAGCGGTGTTGCAGATTATCGACAGGACGAGATCTTCGACCGGATCCTCACCGGGTCGCTCCAAGGTGATCATTCCGTGGCGGCGGTGCGGCTCGTCCAGGAACTGACGTATCACCTGTCGCACATAGAGCGCGTGCGTCGAACGCTTTCCGCGTTCCCGGTGCTGTTCGACCCGGCCGACGACTCCCGCGTCGAATCCGAACCCCGCGTTGAAGGTGAACCAGCGCGGCGGTGCGGCCTCGTCCTCCGAGCCCGGCGTCCCGGCCGCCAGTCCCAGACCGACCGTACGTTCGCTCTTCTCCTCCAGCGCCTGAAGAATCGCGCCGGTCGCCTCCACCGCGTCATTGGGCAGCCCGAGCGCGCGGGCGAAGACATTGGTCGAGCCGCCGGGGACCACCGCGAGCCGTGGCAGCCGCTCCGGGTCCGGGCCGTTGTGCAGCAGACCGTTCACGACCTCGTTGACGGTGCCGTCCCCGCCCAGGGCCACGACCAGCTCGATGTCGTCGGAGTCGGCGGCCCGCCGGCCCAGGTCGCGGGCATGCCCGCGGTACTCCGTCGTCACCGCCTCCAGCTTCATCTCGCTGGCCAGCGCGTGGATGAGTACGTCACGGGTGCGGGCACTGGTGGTGGTTGCTGCCGGGTTGACCACGAGGAGTGCGCGCATGCCCAGCAGATTACCGGCCGAGGCGCGACGGGTCGTCCTCGGGCATGACGGGGCGGGGGGCCCGGCCCGGATCCGGCGGCCGATACCCTGCGAGGGTGAGCACAGCGACGCAGCCCGACCCCGAGCCGATCCCGCGCCCCACCCGGCTGACCGCCGCCGCCGCGGTCAGCGGACTGGAGGCCCTGGCACTGATCGCCGGCGGGGTGTACCTGCTGGTCATGGGGTTGCTCGGCCGCCCTGACTCTCCGCAACAGGCCGAGATGGGCGGAGTGACCCTGATCGCGCTCGGGGCCATCCCGCTGCTGGCCGCCCGGGGGCTGCTGCTGCGCCGCGGCTGGAGCCGGGGGCCCGCGCTGATCACGCAGATCCTCGCGCTGCCGGTCGCCTACACCCTGCTCACCTCGGACGGCGCCGGCATCCCCGCCGGGATCGTACTGGCGGCGGTGGCCGTGACAGGGCTCGTCCTGCTCGTCAACCCGACGACCACCGAGGCCCTCGGGATCCGGGGCCCGGCCAACGACGCGTAACGGCGTCGCCGTGCGGAGGCGTGGACGCGTAGGCACGTAGGGCGGGTGGACGCGTAGGCGCGTGGACGGGTGGGCGTGCAGGCGTAGGCGCGTGGACGGGCAGGCGCTCAGGGGTGTGAATCCGCCGCCCAGGTCCCGCGTCCGTACGACTGCGGGACCTCTCCGTACGGACGGCGTCGACCCTGTCCGTACCGCTACCCCCCGTCCTGGACTCCGCTCCTCGCTCCTCGCTACTCCTCGACGAGCAGCCGCTCGCGCAACTGCGCCAGCGTGCGCGCCAGCAGCCGCGAAACGTGCATCTGTGAGATGCCGACCTCCTGCGCGATCTGCGACTGCGTCATGTTGCCGAAGAACCGGAGCAACAGAATCCGCTTCTCCCGGGGCGGCAGATCCTCCAGCAGCGGCTTGAGCGACTCCCGGTACTCGACGCCCTCCAGTGCCTCGTCCTCCGCGCCCAGCGTGTCCGCCACCGCCGGGGACTCGTCGTCCGTGTCCGGTACGTCCAGGGACAGCGTGGAGTACGCGTTGGCGGACTCCAGGCCCTCCAGGACCTCCTCCTCCGAGATGCCGAGCCGCTCCGCCAGCTCGTGCACCGTCGGCGATCTGCCGTGCTGCTGCGACAGCTCCGCCGTCGCCGTCGTCAGGGCCAGCCGCAGCTCCTGGAGACGGCGCGGCACCCGTACCGCCCAGCCCTTGTCCCGGAAGTGCCGCTTGATCTCCCCGACGACCGTCGGGGTCGCGTACGTCGAGAACTCGACGCCGCGGTCCGGGTCGAAGCGGTCCACCGACTTGATCAGCCCGATGGTCGCGACCTGCGTGAGGTCGTCCAGCGGCTCGCCGCGGTTACGGAACCGCCGCGCGAGATGCTCGACCAGGGGCAGGTGCATCCGGACGAGTTGATTGCGGAGGGCCGCCTTCTGGGGCGAGCCGTCCGGCAGGTCGCGCAGCTCGATGAACATCGCCCGCGCGCCGCTGCGGTCATGTGGGTCGTGGCGCTGCCGCTCACCGCGCGGTTCGCTGCGTGGCTCACTCTGCCGCTCGCTCCGCGGTTCACCCCGCGTCGCGCTCTCCTGCTCGCTGTGCTGCTCGCTCATAAAGGCCGCCCGCTCTGCCTGCGCCCGCTCTGTCCGCGCCTGTTCCGCCGCGGCCGTCTGGCCCTCGGGCCCGTCCTCCGGATGGGGACGCGCCTGCTGCTCGGGGATCCCCGCGGGGGCGAGCACCGGCTCCGCCGGAGCCTCGTGCCCTCCCCGCGGCTCTGGTGGGATGCGCCCCTCGTCACGCACCGGACCGTCCCCGCTCCTCACGCGGGCCCGGGTCCCGCGCCGCGCTGTTTGTAGAGGCTGATGGTGACCGTACGGTCCTCGGCGACCGTCGACTCGACCTTGCCGGCCAGTGCGGAGAGCACGGTCCACGCGAACGTGTCGCGCTCGGGGGCGCGTCCGTCGGTCGTGGGGGCCGAGACGGTCACTTCGAGCGAGTCCTCGACAAGGCGGAAGACACAACTGAGAACGGAGCCCGGTACGGCCTGCTGGAGCAGGATCGCGCAGGCTTCGTCCACCGCGATGCGGAGGTCCTCGATCTCGTCGAGGGTGAAGTCCAAGCGCGCCGCGAGGCCGGCCGTGGCCGTACGCAGCACGGACAGGTAGGCACCCGCAGCGGGCAGCCGGACTTCCACGAAGTCCTGGGTCCCGGGCTCGCCTGCGATCTGGGACACCCTCACCTCCAAGGTGGCACAAGCTCTTCAGGGCTCCGGACAGGACATGTCGCGGAGCCTTGCTGGTACGTGTCATTACGTAGCCGGTCTGGGTGGCGACGCTATCGCGATCCATAGTGCCGTGTCGCCGGGACCCCTATCCGATACCGTCACTCATGGTAAGCATATGACCACGGAAAGTGGCTAGGGGTCTGCGGCATCCAATTCAGAACAACCGGCGGAGGGTTGACGTACCCAGTCGTCACACGATCGAACCGTCCACGAAGCACCAGCGCCAGCTCTCCCCCGGCTCGAAACTTCGCATCACGGCGTGCCCCGTCCGCTGGAAGTGGAGTGTGGCGTGCTGGTGCGGCGACGAATCACAGCACCCGACGTTCCCGCACTCCAGACAGAGCCGCAGTTGTACGGGGTGGCTGCCGACGGCCAGACACTCGGCGCAGGTGTCACCCCTCGGCGCGGGCTCGGGGCGGGGAAGTTCCGTGATGTGGCTGCACTGGCTCATGATGGCGAGATTACGACGTGCGCGCGCACACGGACGAACGCACGCACACAGCACGCACACGGACGTACGCACACACACGTCCCTACGCACACGGACTTACCGACACACGGACTTACCGACACGCGGACTTACCGACACACGCAGACTCACGGACACATACAGACTCACGGACGCGGACGTACCGACACGGACGTACGCGCACGACGGAAAGACGGAGCCGGATGGATGTTCTGCCGCTGATCGCGCTGGTGGCGGCCAGCGCGGCGATCGCCGGGGCCGCCCGCAGGACGCCGGTCGCCGCGCCCCTGCTGCTGGTGGCGGCCGGGCTGGTCGCCGCGTACGTGCCCGGCGTCCCGGACTACACACTGGATCCGCACATCGTGCTCCCGCTGATCCTGCCGCCCCTGCTCTACACCGCCGCGGTGGACAGCTCGTACCTCGACCTGCGGGCCAACATCAGGCCGGTGGCGCTGCTCTCGGTCGGCTACGTCCTCTTCGCGACCCTCGCGGTGGGCTGGCTCACCTACCTCCTCGTCCCCGACCTGCCGCTGACCACGGCGCTGGTCCTGGGCGCGGTCGTCGCGCCGCCCGACGCGGTGGCGGCCACCGCCATCGCCCGCAAACTGGGGCTGCCGAGCCGTATCACCACCATCCTTCAGGGTGAGTCGCTGCTCAACGACGCGACCGCCATCACCGCCTTCAAGGTGGCGCTGGCCGCGGCGGTCGGCGCCGGCGCGAGCTGGGCGGGCGGGGCGGGGGAGTTCGCGCTCGCGTCGCTCGGCGGTGTCGGTGTCGGACTCGTCCTGATGGTCCCACTGCACTGGCTGCGCACCCACCTCACCGAGGCGCTGCTCCAGAACACACTCTCGCTGCTCATCCCCTTCGTCGCCTACGCGGCTGCCGAACAGGTCGGCGCGTCCGGTGTGCTGGCCGTCGTGGTGGTGGCGCTCTACCTCGGCCACCGCTCCTGGCAGGTGGACTTCGCCACGCGGCTCCAGGAGGCCGCGGTGTGGAAGATGGTCGCGTTCGTGCTGGAGTCGGCGGTCTTCGCGCTCATCGGACTCCAGTTGCCCTTCGTCCTCCGGGGACTCGGGGAGTACGGGGTCGGCGAGGCGGTGCTCTACGCCCTGTGGGTCTTCGTGGCCGTGGTCCTCGTCCGGTTCGTCTGGGTCTATCCGGCGACCTTCGTGCCGCGGCTGCTCTTCCCCCGGATCAGGGAGCGCGAGCCCGACACGACCTGGACCGCGCCGCTGATCGTCGGCTGGGCGGGGATGCGCGGGGTGGTGTCGCTGGCCATCGCCTTCTCGATCCCGCTGACGGCCCACGGCGGCGCGCCCTTCCCGGGCCGCAACCTCGTACTGTTCCTGACCTTCACGACGGTCATCGGCACCCTCGTCGTACAGGGGCTCACCCTGCCGCCGCTCATCCGGCTGCTGAAGGTGCAGGGCCGCGACCGGCAGACCGAGACGCTCGCGGAGGCGCAGGCGCAGAGCGAGGCGTCGACGGCGGCGGAACAGCGGCTGGACGAGCTGCTGGCCGACGAGCGCAACGCCCTGCCCGAGCCGCTCGCCGACCGGCTCCGTACGGTGCTTGAGCGCCGCCGCAACGCGGTGTGGGAGCGGCTCGGGGCCGTCAACGAGATCACCGGGGAGTCGGCGGACGACACCTACCGGCGGCTGTCCACGGAGATGATCGAGGCGGAGCGCACCGTCTTCGTGGAACTGCGCGACCGGCGGCGGATCGACGACGAGATGCTGCGGACGCTGCTGCGCCGGCTGGACCTGGAGGAGGCGGCGACGTACCGGGAGGACGGCTCGGACTGAGCGGGGCGGGCCTTCAGCGGGTCTGCCGGGGAGCGGACGGTTCGGGGCCGCCGGTGATGACGGCCGCCACCGCCGTGCCCGGCGGGAAGGCGCCCTCCGCCGCCAGCGTGGTGACCCCGTACAGCATTTTGGCGACATAGAGACGTTCCACGGCGAATCCGTGCCGGTCCTCGAAGTCCCGGGCGAAGGCCTCCAGCTCGGGAGGGACACGGGCGAAGCCGCCGAAGTGGAAACGGTCGTCGAGGCGCCAGTCACCGGCCGGCCCCGTGAACGCGGCGTGCTGGAGCCCCCGTATCTCCCCGTCCAGGAAGCCGCCTCTGAGCACCGGGAAGCCGAGCGCCCGCTGTCCAGGGCCCAGCCCGGCCGCGAGCCCCGCGAGCGTGCCGCCGGTGCCGCAGGCGACCGCGGTGGTGGAGGCCGCGCCACGCAGCTCCCGGCCCAGCTCGGCGCAGCCGCGCGCGGCGAGCGCGTTGCTGCCGCCCTCCGGTACGACGTACACGCGGCCGGGGTCGAGTCCCGCCCGCGCCACCAGCGCGGCGACGACGCCGGGCTCCGCCTTCCCGCGGTACTCGGCGCGTTCGACGAAGAGCAGCCGCATCCCGTCGGCGGCGCACCGGGCGAGCGACGGGTTGAGGGGCCGGTCCGCCAGCTCCTCGCCGCGTACGACACCGACGGTGGCGAAGCCGAGGAGCCGGCCGGCGGCGGCGGTCGCGCGCAGGTGGTTGGAGTACGCGCCGCCGAAGGTCAGCAGCGTGCGCCGGCCCGAGGCGGCGGCGGCCCGCAGATTGGGCGCCAGTTTTCGCCACTTGTTGCCCGGCAGCTCGGGGTGGATCAGATCGTCGCGCTTGAGGAGCAGCCGTACGCCCCGGCGCGTGAAGCGCTCGTCCTCGGCTGGATGGAGCGGCGAGGGGAGGCGCGGGCGCAGGGCGGCGAGGTCGGGCGGTCCGGGAGGTGCGTGTGGTCCGGCCGGTACGTGGGGTCCGGGAGGCCCGGGAGGTGCGTGTGGGGTCACGTTCCCATTGTCGGCCGCGGGCCGTTTCCGGGACGCCGCGCGGCCCGGGGGCGTCGGTGCGTGCGTCGTCGGGTGCGCCGTCGGGATGAACTTCCGCGTGTTGTGCCCCGTATCGCGCGGTTCAGTCCCACTCGTTTGTGTAATGGCGCACGCACGCCACGTGATGGAACCATTCTTCTCGCAGGTCGTACATGATCGAAAGTTTGAGAGGAAGACTTCATGTCGGTTTCGGTTGGTGACGAGGCCCGCGCGGTGCAACCGCCGCCCCAGCAGAGTCTGGGGACGGATGCCGCCCGGAACCTGGCGACCACCACCAAGTCGGCACCGCAGATGCAGGAGATCACCTCGCGGTGGCTGCTGCGGATGCTGCCGTGGGTCCAGGTGCAGGGCGGCACCTACCGGGTGAACCGCCGGCTCAGCTACGCGGTCGGCGACGGGCGGGTGACGTTCGTGCAGACGGGCGACCGCGTCGCGGTCATCCCGGCCGAGCTGGGCGAGCTGCCCGCGCTGCGCGAGTACGGCGACGAGGGGGTGCTGGCCGAGCTGGCACGCCGCTGCGAGCAGCGGCAGTTCGACGCCGGACAGGTGCTGGCGTCCTCCGGTGAGGCGGCGGACGAGGTCTTTCTGCTGGCGCACGGCCGCGTGGAGAAGACGGGCACGGGGCCCTACGGGGACGAGACGGTGCTCGAAGTGCTCGCCGACGGCGCGTACTTCGGTGAGCAGGCCCTGGTGGACGGGGAGGCCACCTGGGCATTCACCGCGCGCGCCGCGACGGCGTGTACGGTGCTGGTGCTGACCAGGCGGGACGTACGGAACCTCGCGGAGCGCGAGACCTCCCTGCGGCAGCACCTGGAGGCGCTGCACTCCGTACCGGAACAGCGGACCAACAAGTACGGCGAGGCCGCCATCGAGCTGTCCGCCGGGCATGTCGGGGAAGCGGTCGTCCCGCACACGTTCGTGGACTACGAGGGGGCGCCGCGCGAGTACGAGCTGAGCGTCGCGCAGACCGTGCTGAAGGTCCACAGCCGGGTCGCCGACCTCTACAACCAGCCGATGAACCAGACCGAGCAGCAGTTGCGGCTCACGGTCGAGGCGCTCAGGGAGCGCCAGGAGCACGAGCTGATCAACAACCGCGAGTTCGGCCTGCTCAACAACTGCGACTACGGGCAGCGGCTCCAGCCGCACGACGGCGGGCCCAGCCCGGACGACATGGACGAGCTGCTGTCGCGCCGTCGCGGGTCGAAGCTGTTCCTGGCGCACCCGCGGGCCATCGCGGCCTTCGGCCGTGAGTGCAACAAGCGCGGGCTCTACCCGGACAGTGTGGAGGTCGCGGGCCACCATGTGCCCGCCTGGCGCGGGGTACCGATCTTCCCGTGCGACAAGATCCCCGTCTCGGATGCCAGGACGACCTCGATCATCTGCATGCGTACGGGCGAGACCGAGCAGGGGGTCGTCGGCCTCCAGCAGAGCGGTATCCCGGACGAGATCGAGCCGAGCATGTCGGTCCGCTTCATGGGCATCGACGAGCAGGCGATCATCTCCTACCTGGTCACGGCGTACTACTCGGCGGCCATCCTCGTGCCGGACGCCCTCGGCGTGCTGGAGAACGTGGAAGTGGGCCGCTGGCGGTGACGCGGCGTGACGTGACGTGACGTGAGATCGCGTGACGTGCGACGCGTGACGCGAGGTTCGGGGCCCGGGCGGGCCGACCGTCGCCCCGCCCGGGTCCTGGGCCCCGTACCGCCGCAGGCACATGACCGGAGCGAGCGCCACTGACGCCGTGAGGCCGCGGTGCCGCGGAACCGTAAAGCCGTTCAGAGGAAGTTGACGCGTGACCATGACCAGCACCGGTGCCGCCACCGAGGGCCACGAGGCCGTGGCCCTCCTGGAGCGCACCCGCACCGCGGTCGATCCCGCACTGCGCTCGGCCGTCGAGTCGTTGCCCGCCTCCATACGCGGGGTCGCGCTCTACCACTTCGGCTGGGCGGGCGCCGACGGGACCCCGGTGCCCATGGGTACGGGGCAGACCGGCAAGGCGATCAGACCCGCGCTCGTCCTCGCCGCCGCCCGCTCGCTCGGCGGGGACCCGCGCCATGCCGTACGGGCGGCCGTCGCCGTCGAGCTGGCCCACAACTTCACGCTCCTCCACGACGACGTGATCGACGAGGACCCCGTACGGCGCCATCGGGCCACCGCCTGGACGGTCTTCGGTACGGCGGACGCCATCGTCACGGGCGACGCCATGCACGCCCTCGCGTTACGGCTCCTCGCGGAGGATCCGCACCCGGCGTCGGCCGCCGCCTCGGCGCGGCTCGCGGCCTGTGTGATCGAGCTGTGCGCGGGCCAGCAGGCGGACTGCGCCTTCGAGTCCCGCGACCCGCACGAGGTCTCCCTCGACGAGTGTGTCGACATGGCGACCGCCAAGACCGGCGTTCTCCTGGGCGCGTCGTGCGCCCTGGGCGCCCTCTACGCGGGCGCTGGGCCGGAACAGGCCGAGGCAGTGGACGCCTTCGGCCGGGAGGCGGGGCTCGCCTTCCAGCTCATCGACGACCTGATCGGCATCTGGGGCGACCCCGGCCGTACGGGCAAGCCGGTCGGCGCCGATCTGGCCGCCCACAAGAAGTCGCTGCCGGTCGTCGCGGCGCTGGCCTCCGGCACGCCGGCCGCCGAGGAGCTGGCGGAGCTGTACCGGCGCCCGCTGGACGCCGAGGGCGTACGGCGCGCCGCCGACGCCGTCGAACGGGCCGGCGGCCGGGACTGGGCGCAGCAGGAGGCGGCCGAGCGGATGTCCCGCGCCGTCCAGCAGCTCTCCCGGGCGGTGCCCGACCTGGCGGCGGCGGGCGATCTGCTCTCGCTCGCGGAGTTCGTCACCCGCCGAAACCGCTGAGTCCGGTGCTGCCGCTGACCACCGACATTGCTGAAAGTACCCGGTCTCTTACGCGATGCGTGCAGCCCAACTCTAGTATCGGGGCGGCAAGTTGACGTCTCTTCTGGAGGACCGGAACGTGAGCGTGGACAACGTGGGCGGCATGGGCGGCATGGGCACGACGGAGGACGCGGGCAGCGCGGAAGGCGCGGGCAGTGGCAGAGCCGGCGGGATCAGACGGGCCACGGAGGCGGACCGGCCGACGCTGATCCGGCTGCTGGAGGACGCCTTCGAGGCCGACCCGGTCACGCGCTGGGTGTTCCCCGAGGCGGACGACCGGGGGAAGCTGAGCGGCCTCTTCTTCGGCGTGTTCGCCGATGTCGCACTGGCCGAGGGCTGGGTGGACCTTCTGGAGGACGGGTCGGGCATGGCGCTCTGGCTCCACGTGGAGGCGGGGCCGCCCGAGGAGGAGGACGAGACGCCGGCGCTGATGCGGGAGGTGTCCGACCCGGACAACGAGCGGACCGAGCTGGTCGGCCGGCTGACGGGCGCCGTCCACCCGCACGACCGCGCGCACGCGTACCTGCTGATGATCGCCGTGTCCCCGGACCGCCAGGGCCGCGGGCTGGGCCGCGAGCTGATCGGATCCGTGCTGGAACGGTGCGACCGGGACGGTGTGCCCGCGTATCTGGAGGCGAGCAGCGCACGCAGCAAGCGCCTCTACGAACGGCTCGGATTCGACTTCACGGGCACCACCGTCGACCTGCCGGACGGGCCGCACATGTGGCCGATGTGGCGCGAGCCCCGGACCCGCTGAGCCTCCCGCGGCCGTACGCCGAAGATGTGGCCGGAAAGACGCGGCGGCTCGCGGGGGAGAGCGGCGGCTCCGGCACCCGTCCCACCGGCGGCCTCAACGTCGCGCCCCAACGTCCCCTTGGAATGCGCAAGTTGACGATCCCCACGTATGCGCTGGTCGTGGGCCCGGGGATGGAGATGTCCGGGAAGAATTCCGCCATCGCCGAGTTCACGCGCGCGTCCGCGCGGACCATCGAAAACGGAGTACTCGTCAGGAACTACGCAAGCAAGCGGTGACCCGTGCTGCGGCGGAAGATCCGCTACCGCTACAGTCCGCGCCATGACAGCGGAGTCGACGGATTCATGGGCGGGTTGGTACCGGGACCGCCAGGGGGCGGAAGCGATCACCCTGACCGCGGGTGGACAGCAAGTGCGTACGCAGATCAGGGGAGTTGAGTACGAAGGGGTGGATTTCGCCGTACTGGAAGCGGTGGGAGCGGGCGGGGCGCTGTCCTCCTGTGTCATGGAGTGGGACATCCCCCTGCCCGTCAGCTCGGACGGCACGGTCGAACAGGCCACCCTGAGCTGTCTGCTCGCGCTCGGTGAGCGGGACGAGGAGGGGCCGGGCGGCCGGGCGGAGCTGAGCCTGACCCTGCACTGCGGCGGCGCGGCGTACGCGTCGGGGATAGCCGGCAGCGGCTTCGAGGAGGCGCTCGGCCGGATCAGGCGCCAGCTCCCGACGAACACGGAGCTGTCGGACCGCCCGCTGGTGGGGGCGTCCTGAACCGCTGAGTTCCCGGGCCGAAAACGGAAGTGGCCGCACGGGAGGCGGGAACACGGAAGGGGCGTCCCGTGGGGGGTGGATGCGGGGACGCCCCTTCGCGCGCGGTGCGGGGGAGAGGTCAGGAGATCTTGGCCAGCGCGGCGGCGAGGCCGTTCGCCCAGAGGGTGTTGACCCGGGAGCGCTCCGCCGCGTTCGGCTGGGCGTTCTGGCAGGAGGTGCCGGGGCCGCCGCCCGACATCAGCTCGGTGCACGGGCCCGTGTAGTGGTCGGGGAGGCCGAGGACGTGCCCGGTCTCGTGGGCGGTGACCCGCGTCGAGTTGTACTGCTGGTTCTGCGCGTAGTCCAGGAAGATGTAGCCGGACCCGTGACCGTTGGTGCTCGCGTACGAGCCGCGCGAGTCGTTGCCCTCACGGTAGGTGAAGTCGACGCCGCTGGTGCCCGCCTGGAGCTTCACGTTGGAGACGGCGCTGTTCCAGATCGACGTGCTCGCGGCTATCTGGCTGGCGAAGCGCGGCGCGGCCGAGGCGTTGTAGACGACGGTGACGGCCTGGATGCCGGGGTTCGCGGCGCGCTTCTCGGCGACGGACTTCACGACGGCGTCGAAGAACGCCTTGTTGTTCGCCGCCTCCTCCTTCGAGCCCTCGTACGCGGCGTACGAGGCGGTCGGCGCGGCCTCGGTGTCCGCGGCGGACGCGGCGGGGGTGAGGGCGAAGGCGGTCGCGAAGGCGATACCGACGGTGAGAGCTGCGGAAAGTGCGGGCTTGGGGTGTCGCATGTGGGGGGCTCCTGCTTCCTGCTCGTCCGGTGAACGGATTCGGGTACCGCAGAGTCTCGATGAGTTCGCCCCGGCGCGGATGATGTCAGCCGCCGATAGCACCAACGCATCACCCGGCCCGTCACCCGGCCCGTCACCCGGCCCGTCACCGGCGCATCACCCGGAGCGTCCGCACCGCCGTACCTGCCGCCGTCCGTACCGGGTCCGTACCGCGTCCGTACCGCAGTCCCTACCGTGTCGGCGCCGCAGTCAGCACCGCGTCCCGCGACGGATCACCCCGCGTAGAATTCCGGCGGTATTTCTTCGAATCAGGCGCCAATTACTGCGTTTTGACCATCTGGTGCGGCTCATGCGGCCGCTCTACTCTCTGGGGCATGGAGCTGGAGGTGAGACACCTGCGCGCCTTGTGCGCCATCGCCGACACCGGCAGCCTGCACAAAGCGGCCCGCCAGTTGGGGATGAGCCAGCCGTCCCTCACCACACAACTGCGGCGGATAGAGAACGCGTTGGGAGCCGAGCTGTTCTCCCGCGAACGCACCGGCTGCCGGCCGACCCCGCTCGGCCATTCCGTCCTGAGCCGCGCCCGGCCGCTCGTCTCCGGCATGGCCACCCTCGTCGCCGAGGCACGCGCTGCGGCCGACCGCAGTACCGGACCCCGGCTGCGCGTCGGCTCCACGGCCAGCCGCGCCCTCGCGGGCTGGCTGCGCCGGCTCCGGCACCGGCTGCCCGGCACGGACATCTCCCTCCACATGGACGTCTCGCCGAGCGCGCTGCTGCGGATGGTCGCGGCCGGCCAGCTCGACGTGGCCTTCGTGCACGAGGTGGAAGGCTGCCCGCTGGCCGTCCCCGACGGGCTCGCCCACCGCGTACTCGTCGAACGCGAGCCGCAGTTCGTCTCCATGGCCAGGGACCACCCGGCGGCGGCACGCCAGGTCGTGGAGCTGGCCGATCTCGCCGGGGACCGCTGGATGGTCGATCCGACGGTGGACGGCGAATGGGACGGACTGCGCCGGGTGTTGGGCGCCGCCGGTCTCAACCCCCTGGTCCTGCAGGGCGATTACCTCACCGCCGCCTCACTGATCGCGGTCGGCGAGGCGGTCGCCCCCTGCCAGCCGACCTCGGGCCCGCGCGACGACATGGTGATCCGCCCCCTGCGGGACGACCCGCTGGCGGTACGGCTGCTGCTCTTCACGCGGTTCCCACCCGCGGACGGCACCCTCGGCGGCACCGGCGCCCTCGGCGAACGCGCCCTCGAAGCGGCGGTGTTCGCGGACCTGGAGGCGGCCTACCGGGAGGCGGCGCTACGGGCGGTGGACTACCGGCGCTGGCTCACCCGCCACAAGAGCCCCCTGCTCCACGCCCCGGCGGCCTGACCTCCGTACCGGCGCCGGCCGTCGAGGGAGCGGAAACCGTTCGACGGTACGAATACGGCCGATCAGCTGAGCAGGCCGGGCCGTTCAGCCGTATCCCCAGGTGGACACCCCAGGGGCGACTTGAGGAGCGAATTGAGATGGCCCACCGCATGACCGTGCCCGGCCTCTTCCCGCCGCCGGACTACGCCCACGCGGCGGTCGTGGAGACGGACCGCCGCCTGGCCTTCCTGGCCGGCGCCGTCCCGCTCGACAGCGACGGCAAACTGGTCGGCCCCGACGACTTCGTCGCCCAGACGGAACAGGTCCTCGCCAACCTGGAGAGCGCCCTGGCGGCCCTCGGCTGCGGCCTCCGCGACGTCGTGTCCACCACGGTCTCCGTGGCGACCTCGGACCCGGCGGACCTCAGCCGCGTCTGGGAGGTGGTCCGCGCGGGCGGCCTGACCTTGGGCCCGCACGCGTCGACACTGCTCGGAGTGGCGTGCCTGGGGTACACGGGCCAGCTCGTGGAGATCACGGCGGTGGCGGAGATCCCCTGAGCGCGGCCACGGGCCGGGGCCGGGTCCCGCTCCTCGGCACGACCCTCCGTACCGGCGTGATCAAGGGTCGTATACTCACTGGCCCACCTGGCCGCTCGTCACCTTCCGACGGCTTCGCTACGGGTGGGACGGGGAGGGGACACGGCATGGCGGGCGTGACCGGGCCGATCCGGACGGGCGTGACGCTCGCGGGCGGGCGTTACCGCATCGAGGAGCAGGTGGGGCAGGGCGGTATGGCCGCCGTGCACAAGGCGTACGACACGGTGCTCAACCGCACCGTCGCCGTCAAGAGCATGCTCGCCGCGCTCGCGCACGACGAGCAGTGCCGCGCACGGTTCCGGCGCGAGGCCCAGGCGGTGGCCGGGCTCAGCCACCCGTGCGTGGTCGCGGTGCACGACACGGGGGAGGAGCGGTTCGAGGACGGGCGGACGGCCCCGTACCTCGTCATGGAATTCGTCCGCGGGGAGACCTTGAGCGCGCTGCTCGCCCGGTCCTCGGCGGCCGGTGGGGGCCTGCCCCTGGACCGTGCCCTGGAACTGGCGGCCGAGGTGCTGTCCGCGCTGACAGCCAGTCACACGGCCGGCATCGTGCACCGTGACATCAAGCCCTCCAACGTGATCGTGACCGAAGCCGGCGCGGTCAAGGTGATGGACTTCGGCATCGCCCGCGCCCTCGACGTCTCCGGTCCGGAGAGGACGGCGCTGACCGCCACGGGTATGGTGCCCGGGACGCCTCACTACATGTCCCCCGAGCAGTTCGAGGGCCGACGGCCGGTCGACGGCAGATCCGATCTGTACGCGGTTGGGGTCGTCCTGTTCCAACTGATCAGCGGTGAGCGGCCCTTCGACGGGGACTCGTTCATCTCCCTCGGCTATCTGCACGTCACCATGGCGGCGCCGACCCTTGCGTCCGTCGGGGTCCCGGTACCGGCCGGGGTCGAGGCACTGGTGGCCCGCGCGCTGGAGAAGAACCCGGACGACCGCTTCCAGGACGCGCACGAGATGCGCGCGCGGATCGAGTACCTGCGGGAACACGTCCATGGCGCGGTGACGATCACGGACGCCGCACGGTCCGCGCCCCGCCCGCCCGCCGCGATGGCCTTCCAGCGCCCGATTCCGGCTCCCCCACCCCCGCCACTGCCGCCGCCCGCCACGGCGCACGCTCACGTGCCGGGTCCTGGCCGGCCCCCGGGCCATGACGTCCGGGCAGTTCCCGACCCGGCGCGGGCGCACGCGGACAACCAGGTACGCGCGGGCAGACTGCGCCGGGCGTACGCCTTGCTCGTACCCGCATTGATGCTTCAGGCGTTCCCCGGGTCCCTCTCCGTGATTCCGCTGATCTGCTGCGGGCTCGGCGTCTGGCTGTCCGCCAGGGGCGGCTCGTCTCCGGTGGGGCAGCGGAGAAGCGTGTCGCTCGCCGTCTTCCAGGCGACGGCGTTCATCCCGCTGCTGGGACACGTACTGCTCGGCCTGGTGTCCGCCGTCCAGTTGTTCAAGGTGGTGCCGTGAGGCATGCGCGTCGGTCCGACGGGAAAACCATCGTGACCAGTGACACGCAGGAGCCGGCAGCGCCGACGCCCCAGGCCCGCAACACGCCCGCCCGGGTGGGTTTCTGGCCGGCCGCCCTGGGCGCCGGCCTGATCGTGGCGGTCCTCCTGACGCCGATGTTCTGACTGCTGTACGGCAGTTACTACACCTTCGCCCTGCTCGTGTTCGGGGCGGTCGCCGTCCCGGCCGGACACCTGGGCCGCCGCCGCGGCGAACACCTGGGCGGCCGTGACCGCCTGGCCCCGCTCGGCATCGTGACCGGCCGGCTGCCGGCGGGGTTGTGGCCCGCGGTCCCGGAGCGAGCCGGAGTCGTGGTGAGGGGCGGCCGGGCGGGATCCGCGACGACGCGGTCGGCGTGGTCGGCGTGGTCGGAGAAGGCTACGCGCACCTGTGGCCGGGGAAAGAAGACCGCACCCGGACCGTCATGGACGCCGTTCTCGGCGGCCTGCGGACCGGGTGCGGACCTGGAGACACTGCAACCAAGGAAATCGCAGGTCAAACGGCATGATCGAAGATCAAGCCTTCTTCGTCTCCCAGAAGATCTTGTCGATCTGGGCGATGTAGTCCAGGGCCTTCTGGCCCGTCGCCGGGTCGGTGGACCCCTTGGCGGTCGAGAGGGCCTTGAGGGTGTCGTTGACGAGCTGGTGCAGCTCCGGGTACTTCTCGAAGTGCGGGGGCTTGAAGTAGTCGCTCCACAGCACCGAGACATGGTGCTTGGCGAGCTCGGCGCGCTGTTCCTTGATGACGGTGGCGCGAGCCTGGAAGTGGGCGTCGTCGTTGCCGGCCATCTTTTCCTGGACGGCCTTGACGGACTCGGCCTCGATGCGGGCCTGGGCGGGGTCGTACACGCCGCAGGGGAGGTCGCAGTGGGCGCTGACCGTCACCTTGGGGGCAAACAGGCGGGAAAGCATGGTGCTGTCCTTCCTCGTGATCGTCTTCTCAGGTGGGACATTACTCCGTGAGAAGAGGTATTTCGCGAGTGCCCCCTAGGGCTTAGGACAAAAGTCCGGGTCGGTACGGGACCGGCGGCGGAACGTACGGTGGGACCGGGAGGTGCCGTATGACGGAACTGGGGCAGGAACCGGGGCTGGGGCCCGAGCCGGTGCCGGGGCGGGAGCCCCGGGTGCCGTGGGGGATCGCGGAGGTGACCGGGCCTTCCATGTATCCGACGCTCAGACACGGGGATCAGCTTCTGGTCCAGTACGGCGCCCCGGTCAGGGCCGGGGACGTGGCCGTGCTGAAACATCCGCTCCAGCAGGATCTGCTCATCGTGAAGCGGCTGGCCGAGCGGCGCGACGGCGGATGGTGGGTGCTCGGGGACAATCCGGGCGCCGAGGGGGACAGCCGGGTGTTCGGGTCGGTGCCCGAGGAGCTGCTGCTGGGGCGGGTGCGGGCGCGGTACCGGCCGCTGGGCGGTCAGCGTTCGGCGCGTGCGGTGGTGTCCTGGCTGGTCCGCGGGGTGCGTCCGGTGCTCGCCGAGCGCTCGTTCTCCAGGCGTTTGCGGGCCCGGTAGGCGGCGACGTTGGCGCGGGTCGCGCAGCGGTCCGAGCAGTAGCGGCGCGAGCGGTTGGTGGAGGTGTCGAGGTACGCGTTGCGGCACGGCGCCGCCTGGCAGAGGCCGAGCCGGTCGACGCCGTGCTCCGTGAGGTGGAAGGCGAGGCCCATGGCGGCGGTCGCCGCGTACCCCGCCGTCGCGTTCGACGGGTGCTCGGCGAGGTGCATGTGCCAGCGGGGTCTGCCCTCGTCGTCCAGGACGTCGTGCCCGGAGATCTGCGGGCTCACCGGGAACTCCAGCAGCAGCGAGTTGAGCAGGTCGACCGCCTGGGTGGCCTCGCCGGAGTCGGCCGCGGTGAACACGGCCCGCAGCCGCGCCCGTACGGAACGGAAGCGCGTCACGTCGGCGTCGGCGGCGCGACGCGCGGCCTGCGAGTTGGGTCCGAAGAGGGAGCGCACGGCCTCGACCGAGGTGAGGGTGTCCGTGCCGCGGGCCGGTTCCTCGGTGTTCACCAGGCGTACGGCATAGTCCGAGTAAGAGGCCAGTTCCACTTGTAGTCCTTACGGAAGCGGTCTAGGGTCTGAATGAGCGAAGGGTGTAATGGCTCGTACTGCTTCTAGGGTATTACCGACTGTGGGGAGGGTGTCATGACGGAGACGGAGACCAGTGGGGGTGGAAGGGCCGCCGCGACCGACTGGCGGGCCTGGCAGGAGAGCTGGGACCGCCAGCAGGAGTGGTACCTCCCGGACCGGGAGGAGCGCTTCCGGGTCATGCTGGACATGGTCGAGGCCACGGTGGGCCCCGAACCGCGGGTGCTGGACCTCGCCTGCGGTACGGGAAGTATCACGGACAGACTGCTGAATCGGTTCCCCCGAGCTGTCAGTACCGGGGTCGATCTCGATCCCGCCCTGCTCACCATCGCCCGCGGCTCCTTCGCCGGGGACGACCGGGTCACCTTCGTGACCGCCGACCTCAAGGACCCCGCCTGGACGGGGCTGCTGCCGTACCGCGCGTACGACGCCGTCCTGACCGCCACCGCCCTGCACTGGCTCGACCAGGCGCCGCTGGCCGGGCTGTACGGGCAGCTCGCCGGGGTTGTGAGGGAGGGCGGCGTCTTCATGAACGCCGACCATATGCGGGACGCGTCCACGCCCCGGATCAACGAGGCCGAGCGCGCCCACCGGCACCTCGCCATGGACCGGGCCAAGGCCGCGGGCGCCGTCGACTGGCCGGGCTGGTGGGAGCTGGCGGGCCGGGACCCCGCCCTCGCGGAGCCGACCGCCGAGCGCTTCCGGATCTTCGGCGAGCACGGGGAGGGAGACGTCCCGTCGGTGGAGTGGCACGCGCGCACCCTGCGCGAGGCCGGCTTCGGGGAGGCCCGCGCCGTCTGGTCCTCGCCGTCCGACTCGCTCGTCCTCGCGCTGAAATAGCGGGAATCGCCGGCCGTCCTGGTTGATCTCGATGGTGAACAGAGTGAACAGGGACAGAGTGAACAGGGACAGGGGGAAGAGGGACAGGGGGAAGAGGATGGGCGGAGGGTGCACCGGGTTCTGCTCCGGCGCACCCTCTCCGTGTCAGAGGACCTTCTCCATCAGAGGACCTTCGACAGGAACGACTTCGTCCGCTCGTGCTGCGGACTGGTCAGTACGTCGCGCGGGTGGCCCGCCTCGACCACCACGCCGTCGTCCATGAAGACCAGCGCGTCCCCGACCTCACGGGCGAAGCCCATCTCGTGCGTCACCACGATCATCGTCATGCCGTCCGCCGCGAGATCGCGCATGACGTCCAGGACGTCACCCACCAGCTCCGGGTCGAGCGCCGAGGTCGGCTCGTCGAAGAGCATCAGCTTCGGCTCCATCGCCAGCGCGCGGGCGATCGCCACCCGCTGCTGCTGACCGCCGGAGAGCTGCGAGGGGTAGCTGGCCGCCTTGTCGGCGAGACCGACCCGGTCCAGCAGCCGCTCGGCGCGGGCGCGGGCGACGGCCTTCGCCTCGCCCCGTACCTGGACCGGCGCCTCCATGACGTTCTCGATCGCCGTCATGTGCGGGAAGAGGTTGAAGCGCTGGAAGACCATGCCGATGTCCCGGCGCTTCCTGGAGACCTCGTTGTCCTTCAGCTCGTACAGCTTGTCGCCCTTCTGGCGGTAGCCGACCAGCTCACCGTCGACGTACAGCCGGCCGGCGTTGATCTTCTCCAGGTGGTTGATGCACCGCAGGAAGGTCGACTTCCCCGAGCCCGACGGGCCGATCAGGCAGAACACCTCGCGCGGCGCCACCTCCAGGTCGATGCCCTTGAGGATGTGCGCGGCGCCGAAGGACTTGTGTACGGCCTGGGCCTGCACCATGGCGTTCATGAGACCGCCTTAGGGGTTCGACGGAAGGTGGACAGGGCGGAGAGGTTCTTGACGACCTTCTGCCACGGCGTGAGCGGCAGCGAGCGGCTGGAGCCGCGCGCGTAGTACCGCTCCAGGTAGAACTGGCCGATGCTGAAGACCGTGGTCAGGATCAGGTACCAGGAGGCCGCGAGGAACAGCATCTCCGCCGCGGCGCCCGAGGTCTGCCCGATGTCCAGCGCCGCTCTCAGCAGATCGGGATACTGCACCGCCGAGACCAGCGACGTGGTCTTCAGCATGTTGATGACCTCGTTGCCCGTCGGCGGCACGATGACCCGCATCGCCTGCGGGATCACGACCCGCCGCAGCGTCTTGCCCTGGCTCATGCCCAGCGCGTGCGACGCCTCGCTCTGGCCCTCGTCGACGGAGAGCAGGCCGGCCCGGCAGATCTCCGCCATGTACGCGGCCTCGTTCAGGCCGAGCCCCAGCAGCGCCGTCAGGAACGGCGTCATGAACGAGGACCAGTAGTCCTTGTAGATCGGGCCGAGGTTGATGTACTGGAAGACCAGGCCCAGGTTGAACCAGACCAGCAGCTGTACGTAGACCGGCGTGCCCCGGAAGAACCAGATGTAGAACCACGCGACGGAGGACGTCACCGGGTTCTTCGACAGGCGCATCACCGAGAGGATCACGCCCAGCACCACACCCATCGCCATCGCGAGGACGGTGAGCAGCAGGGTGTGCCAGACGCCGGAGATGATCCGGCCGTCGAAGAAGAAGTCGGGGATCGCCCCCCAGTTCACCTTGCCCTGCGAGAAGGCGTAGACGAGGCTCGCGAGCAGGGCGACGGCGACCGTGCCGGCCACGTACCGCCCGTAGTGCCGGACCGGGATGGCCTTGATGGCCTCGGGGGCGGCGGACGGCGGGCCCGAGGGGCCGGTGGGACCCGCCTTTTCGATGTCGATAGTCACAGATGTATGCCTCTCAGCGCCCAGCCCGCCGCCCGGTCACGAGCCGCCGTTGAGCTTGGCCTCGGTGACGGCGCCGGACTCCGCGCCCCACTTCGAGAGGGCCTTCGCGTAGTCACCGTTCTTGATGATCGCGTTCATGGCCGCCTGGAGGGCGCTGGAGAGCTGCTTGTTGTCCTTGGAGACCGCGATGCCGTACGGAGCGGCCTCGACCGGCTCGCCGACCAGCTGGAAGTCGTTGCCGCCGCCCGAGGTCTTCACCGCGTACGCGGCGATCGGGGAGTCGGAGGAGCCGGCGTCGGCGCCGCCGCCGCGCAGCCGGGTCTGGGCCTGCTGGTCGTTGTCGAACGCCTCAAGGGTCAGCTTCTTGCCGGCCGGGCAGTTCCCCGCCTGCTGCTTGGCGAGGTCCTCGGAGACGGTGCCGCGCTGCACGACGACCTTCTTGCCGCAGAGGTCGTCCCAGGTCTTGATCCCCTGGTCCTTGCCCTTCGGCGTGTAGATGGACACCCCGGCGGTGAAGTAGTCGACGAAGTCGACGCCCTCGCCGACCTTCTTGCCGTCCTCGACACCGTCCTGCCGGTCCTTGGTGTCGGTCATCGCGGACATGGCGATGTCGTACCGCTTGGCGCGCAGGCCGGTGACCAGGGTGTCGAAGGTGGCGTTCTCGAATTCGAACTTCACGCCGAGCTGCTTGCCGAGCGCGGCGGCGATGTCCGGGTCGATACCGGCGATCGCGCCGTTCGTGTCCTTGAATTCCACCGGCGCGTACGCGATGTCGGAGCCGACCTTGACGACGCCCTTGCTCTGGATCTCCTTCGGCAGCTTGTCGAAGAGGGGGCCCTTGGTGGCAGCGGAGGAAGAGGAGCCGCCCGTGTCGGAACCGCTCTTCGTCTGGTCGCCGCAGGCGGTCAGCAGCAGGGTGCCCGCGACCGCGATCGCGCCAACCGCGGCCATCCGGGACTTCGCGGTGGTCGTACGACAGATGGTGCTTGCGGTCATGATCAGGGTCCTCCGGCGGATGAGGGAGCTGCCAATGGCCGAGCACGCGTCTTCGAGTGTCGCGACCTAGTGTGATGAGTGGCATCTTGCCATTCGGACGGTCCCCTCAAGAGCGCCGGGCATGTCAAAATCGGGTAACGGGAGATCCCCGGTACATCGACAAGGCAGCCCACCACAGCCGGACCTTCTGTCGGTACACCTTCTTGCGGCCGTAGAATCTCCGGTCCGTATCCCTTACCGAGCGTGATTCATGCTGCTTTCCGGAAGTGTCGGCATTATGCGGCATTGGTCGGCATAAAAGGCTATGAGTCATCTCACCGTGGGGGACCGCGCGCGGGACACCGCTGCGGCGCGCGTGTGCGACGCGCCCGCTCCGTACGTACACAGGCAGGTACGTCAGCAGATACGTACGTACCTACCTGCCTGTGCACGCAGGTACGGATGCGGTGCCCACCCCACTCCTCCTCATCCGGGGAGTGGACACCCTCAACCGATGAAGACACAAGGGGTCACCTACATGGCAGCGGAGATCGTCAATCATCGAGACGGCGGCGTCAGCGGCGTCGGAAGCGCGGACGGCGCGGAGGGTTCCCCGGAGGAGCCCTTCGATCCGGCCTTCGCGCTGCACCGCGGCGGCAAGATGGCCATCCAGGCCACGGTGCCGGTGCGCGACAGGGACGACCTGTCCCTCGCCTATACACCGGGCGTGGCGAAGGTCTGCAGCGCGATCGCCGAGCGGCCCGAGCTGGTGCACGACTACACCTGGAAATCGCAGGTCGTCGCGGTCGTCACGGACGGCACCGCGGTGCTCGGACTCGGCGACATCGGACCGGAGGCCTCGCTCCCCGTGATGGAGGGCAAGGCGATCCTGTTCAAGCAGTTCGGCGGGGTGGACGCGGTGCCGCTGGCGCTCGGCACCACCGACACCGACGAGATCATCGAGACCGTCGTCCGGCTCGCGCCCTCCTTCGGCGGGATCAACCTGGAGGACATCTCGGCGCCGCGCTGCTTCGAGATCGAGCGCCGGCTCCAGGAACGGCTCGACATCCCCGTCTTCCACGACGACCAGCACGGCACCGCCGTCGTCACCCTCGCCGCCCTGCGCAACGCGGCGAAGCTGACCGGCCGCACCCTCGGCGACCTGCGCGCCGTCATCTCCGGCGCGGGCGCGGCGGGCGTCGCCATCGCCAAGTTCCTGCTGGAGGCGGGCATCGGTGACGTCGCCGTGGCCGACCGCAAGGGCGTTGTCAGCGCCGACCGCGCCGACCTGACGGACGTCAAGCGCGAACTGGCCGCCCTGACCAACCGCGCCGGGCTCTCCGGCTCGCTGGAGGCCGCGCTCGCCGGCGCCGACGTCTTCATCGGCGTCTCCGGCGGTACGGTCCCCGAGCCGGCGATCGCCTCGATGGCGCCCGGCGCGTTCGTCTTCGCGATGGCCAACCCGAACCCCGAGGTGCACCCGGACATCGCGCACCGGTACGCGGCGGTCGTGGCGACGGGACGCAGCGACTACCCGAACCAGATCAACAACGTGCTCGCCTTCCCCGGGATCTTCGCGGGCGCGCTCCAGGTGCGGGCCTCCCGGATCACCGAGGCGATGAAGATCGCGGCGGCGGACGCGCTGGCGGACGTCGTCGGCGACGAGCTGGCCGCCGACTACGTCATCCCGTCGCCGTTCGACGAGCGGGTGGCACCGGCGGTGACGGCGGCGGTGGCCGCGGCGGCCCGCGCGGAGGGCGTCGCGCGCCGCTGACCCCGCGCCTCCATGAAGAGGTGAGCGCCGGACGGGCCGACCGCGGTCCGTCCGGCGTTCGTGCTTCGGGCCCCGTCCGGCGTTCGTGCGCCCGGAAGTTCGGCAGGCGGCCTTTACCGGTTCATGTAGGGCTGCTGGGATGCCTGGCGTCAACGGGACGAGTGAGACCGCTCGTCCACGCCACGACGACACCAGGAGGCGCGTGTGAACCTGCTTGCGAACGGGGACGCCGAGAGCGGGCCGGGAGGGAACGCCGAACCGGTGGAGTCGGTCGACGGCTGGTCCGTCACCCAGGGGGCGCCCGCACTCGTCGCGTACGCCTACGGGAACGGCTACCCGACCCCGGGCGATCCCGGCCCCGCCCGCCGCGGCAGCCGGTTCTTCTCCGGCGGGAACAGCCCGCGCACCGCGCTCGTCCAGGACGTGCCGCTGCCCGCGCGGGGCGCCACAGGACGGGCCGCCGTGGACGCGGGGCGGGTGCGGTACGCCCTGTCCGGCTGGCTCGGCGGATACGCGGCGCAGGAGGACGGGGCCAGGCTCTCGGTGGAGTTCCGCGACGGCCGGGGCACCCCGGTCGCGCTCTCCGTGCTCGGCCCGGTCACCGCCGCCGAACGGGGCGGCCGTACCGCCCTCGTGGAGCGGACCGCCGGGGCCGCCGTACCGCCCGGCGCCCGCTCCGCGCGGGTGCTGCTGGTCCTCACCAGGACCGGTTCCGGAAACTCCAACGACGGTTACGCCGACGCGATCTCACTGACCCTCCACGCCGAAGGGGTGCGGCCGTGAACACCACGACAGGACTGAACCGGCGCGATCTGCTCAAGGCCGCCGGCGCCGCCGGAGCGCTCGGCACCGTCTGGCCGCTGAGCGCGGGACTCTCCCCCGCACAGGCCCGCGAGGCCGCGGCGGCGCTCGGCTCCACGTACGACGCCGCGCCGTTCACCCTCGGTGTCGCCTCCGGCGACCCGCGGCCGACGAGCGTCGTGCTGTGGACCCGGCTGGCCCCCGAGCCCTTCGCCGAGCCGGGCGAGCAGCCGCTGCCCGAGGTCGCCGAGGTGCGGTGGGTCGTCGCCGAGGACCGCGCGCTGCGCCGGGTCGTCGCCCGGGGCACGGTCCCGGCTTCCGCGACGCTCGCGCACAGCGTGCACGTACCGGTGACCGGGCTGCGCCCCGGCCGTACGTACTGGTACGCGTTCAGCGCGCTGGGCCGTACCAGCCGCACCGGCAGGACCAGGACCGCGCCGGCCGGACGCGTCGGCTCCGTACGCTTCGCCACCGCCAACTGCCAGAACTACCCGCAGGGTTACTACGCCGCCCTGCGCGGGATCGCCCGCGAGCGGCTCGACTTCGTCATCCACCTCGGCGACTACATCTACGAGTACGGGCCCGAGGGCGGCGACTCCGTACGCGACAACAACGGCCCGATGATCCAGACGCTCGCCGACTACCGCAAACGCCACGCCCTCTACAAGGGCGACCCCTCGCTGCGCGCCGCGCACGCCGCCCACCCCTGGTTCCTGACCTGGGACGACCACGAGGTCGCCAACGACTACAGCGGTACGGGCGGCGGCGCGCCGTTCCTCCAGCGCCGGGCCGCCGCCTACCAGGCGTGGTACGAGCATCTGCCGCACCGGGACGCGGGCGACGGCGACGGCGCCTCGTCCGCCCTGCCGGACCCGGAGATCCACCGGGTGCGCCGCTGGGGCGATCTGCTGGAGCTGGCTGTGCTGGACCTGCGCCAGTACCGCTCCGCGCAGAACCTCGCCGACGGCACGATCCTCGGCGCGGAGCAGAAGGCGTGGCTCAAGCGGACGGTCGACCGGGCGCCGGACTCCTGGCACATCTGGGCCAACTCGATCATGCTCAGCCAGCTGCGCGGCTCGCCCGGCGGCCGGTACATGTTCACCGACCAGTGGGACGGCTTCCTCGCCGAGCGTAAGGAGGTCCTGGAGCATGTCCGTACGAGCGGTCTTGAGGACCTGGTCGTGCTCACCGGGGACTGGCACTCGGCCTTCGTCGACGACATCCGGCCGGACTACGACAACCCCGAATCACCCGTCATCGGCACGGAGTTCACGGCGCACTCGGTGACCTCCAGCGCGTACGACGCGCAGTGGAACGCCGCCAACGGCCCGCTCATGGGCCGGGCCAACCCGCATCTCCAGTACTTCGAGGGGAACCGTTACGGGTACGACGTGTACGAGGTGACCCCGGAGCGCTTCAGCACGCACATGCGGGTGATCGAGGACCGCCGCGACCCCGCCTCGCCCGTCTCCACGCTGACCACCTTCCACGTCGACCGGGGCACGGTGGGCGCGTACGAGGACCCGGCGACGAAGGACTCTCCCGCGCAGTACCGCAGGGACTGAGCGGGAGGGGGCGGGGCGCGGGCGGTGCGGGGGGTGGGCGTGTGTCGTGCGTGTCACCGGTACGCCGGGTCCCGTCCGCCGCCCCGTCGCCCTATCGTCGGGGCCATGTTTGCCGCCTACGCAGCCCACACGGACTTCGCCCACCCCCTCGACGGCCTGGAGCTGGGCGAACGCCCGGCCCCCGGGCCACGCCCCGGCTGGACCACCGTCACGGTGAAGGCCGCCTCCCTCAACCACCACGACCTGTGGTCGCTGCGGGGGGTGGGCCTCTCCCAGGACAAGCTGCCGATGATCCTCGGCTGCGACGCCGCGGGACTGGACGAGGACGGCAACGAGGTCGTCGTCCACTCCGTCATCGGCGGGGGCGACCACGGCACCGAGCCGCGCTCGATCCTCACCGAGCACCACCAGGGCACGTTCGCCGAGCGCGTCACCGTACCGGTCTCCAACGTCCTGCCCAAGCCCCCCGAGCTGTCCTTCGAGGAGGCCGCCTGTCTGCCCACGGCCTGGCTGACCGCGTACCGCATGCTCTTCACCAACGCCGGTGTACGGCCCGGGGATTCGGTCCTGGTCCAGGGCGCGGGCGGCGGGGTCGCCACGGCGGCGATCGTCCTGGGGGGCGCGGCGGGGCTCCGGGTGTACGCGACGAGCCGTGACGCGGCGAAGCGGGCGCGTGCGGTGGAGCTGGGCGCGGTGGCGGCCTACGAGCCGGGCGCGCGGCTGCCGCACCGCGTGGACGCCGTCATCGAGACGGTCGGCGCGGCCACCTGGTCGCACTCCGTCAAGTGCCTGCGGCGCGGCGGCACCCTGGTGATCTCGGGCGCGACCAGCGGCGACCGCCCCGACCACGCCGAGCTGACCCGGATCTTCTTCCTGGAACTGCGGGTCGTGGGCTCGACGATGGGCTCGCGGGCCGAGCTGGAGGACCTGCTCTCGTTCTGCGCGCTGAAGGGGGTGCGGCCGGTCATCGACGAGGTGCTGCCGCTGGACCGGGCGCGCGAGGGCTTCGAGAAGATGGCGGCGGGGGGCCTGTTCGGGAAGGTGGTCCTGACGGTCTGAGCCTCCCGCCGCGTCCGCGTCCGTCATGAGCGCCCCGCCCGGCCCGTCACTCCTCCGGAGCGCGCAGCAGCGTGCCGATGCGGTCCATCGCCGTCGACAGGTGGCGGCGGGTCTCGTCGAGTTGGGTGGCCGTGACGCCGTGGTCGCGGGCCGCGTCGCGGATCTCGTCGCGGAAGCGGTCCAGCAGCCGGTCCAGGTCCCGGGCCGGGTCGCCGGACTCCGGGGTGTCCTTCGCCCACTCCTGGGCGTCCTGCGTCCGGGTGTCCCGCGTCTGGGTGTCCCGCGTCCCTGTCTCGTCCGGCTTGGTGTACGGGGGCCACGCGGACCCGGTCAGGCCGCCGAGCTGGCCGGCCAGTTCGGACAGGCCCTCCCGCAGGCCCGTCGGCCAGTCGCCCCGCACGAAGTGGTGCTGCACCTGGTCCTGGACCTGCTTCGCCACGCGCCGCATCTCCTCCCGCGCGTTCTCCTGGGCCTCCTTGGCCTGGCGGCGGGCCTGCTGGGCGTCCTCGCGGGCCCGGCGGGACTCGTCCTTCGCGCGGCGGGCCTGCTCCTTCCACTCCTGCTTCGCGCGCTTCAGCTCCTCCTTCGCCACGCGCCAGGACTCGCTGTCCCCGAAGGAGGCGTCCCCGTCGCTCTTCGGGTGGGACCGGGCGCCGGCGGACGTACGGGCCTGGGAGGCCGCCGCCCGCATCTCGCTGCGGAGCTGGCCCGCCGCGCCCCGTACGTCCTCGCGGATCTCCGCGGCCAGTTCGGAGACCGACTCGCGGATCTCCAGCTCCAGATCGGCCAGTTCGCCGCCGCGCCCGGCCAGTTCGGCGCGGCCCGCCTCGGTGATCGAGTAGACCTTGCGGCCACCCTCGGTGGCGTGCGTGACCAGACCCTCGGCCTCCAGTTTGGCCAGCCGCGGGTAGACCGTGCCGGCGGAGGGCGCGTACAGGCCCTGGAAGCGCTCCTCCAGCAGCCGGATCACCTCGTATCCGTGGCGCGGCGCCTCGTCCAGCAGCTTGAGCAGGTAGAGGCGGAGTCGGCCGTGGGCGAAGACCGGGGGCATGTCAGAGCTCCTTCGTCAGGGAGGGCGCCGCGTCGGCCGGGGCGGGGCCGTGCGGTCCTTCGTGGGGGCCGTCCTCCGACGGTGGTTTTCTGAGCAGCGCGATCGAGCCGGACACCGTGTTCGCCTTGAGGGTCCCCGCGCCCGCGCCCAGGGTGCCGGTGATCCGGTGGGCGCCCCACTGGCCGCTGATCCGAAGATCGTCGAACGCGTTGGTCACGGAACCGCTCGCCGTGTGCGCCTCGACCTGCGCGTCCGAGGGGTGCGGCAGCCGGATCGCGACCTCGCCCGAGACGGTGTTGAGGCCGATGTCGGTGGGCTCGCCCGCCGGGTCGAGGTCGATGACCATGTCGCCGCTGACCGAGTCGGCCCGTACGCGCGACCCGGAGCCCTCGACGACCGTCAGGCTGCCCGACACGGAGTGGTAGTGGAGGCTGCCCGTGACCGCCTGGGCCTCCAGGTCGCCCGAGACCGTCTCGGCGCGTACCTCGCCGGACAGTCCGACGAGCGTGGTGTCCCCGCTGACCCCGCGGACCGCCGTACGCCCCCGGACCCCGGTGATCACGGTCTCGGCGCCGACGACGCCCACCTCCACCGCCGTCCCGGTGGGGACGGCGAGCGAGACGACGGCGCTGCGCCGCCTGCCCTTGGGGTCGAGCCAGTTCAGGAGGTTCTTCCAGGAGAGGTCCTCGTAGGCGACCGTCAGGGTCGAGCCGTCCAGGGTCACGGTCAGCGGCGGGCCCTCCACGCGGGAGATCTCCAGCCGGGTGCCGCCCCGCCGGTGCGGCAGGGCCTCGTCCGTGCCGACCACGTTCACCGTGCCGTTGACGAGACGCACGTCCAGCGTGGTCACCGGGTCGTCGAAGGTGAGCTGTTCGGACTCGGTGACCTGCCACGTCGACTCTGCCATGGTGCTGACCTCCCGAGGCGCCGCTTGACGCAACATATCGCGTCTCTTGAAGAACACGATATATCGCGGTTACGGGAAGTCAAGGCCGGACGGCGGAACGGGCCGGGCCCAGCGCCCGTATCGGCACAAAGTGCCCTAGCGTAAGGGCCATGAACGCGACATCCGCAGGTGCGCTGCTGCTCTGCCGGGCCGAACCGGCGGCGGTACGGCCCGCCGCCCATCTGCTCCGCGAGAAGCTGCTGCTGGCCCCCGCCGGCCGGGGCTGGAGCCTGCTCGTCCCGGAGGGAAAGCCCTGGCTGGACGGTATGGAACCGGTCGACCGGGTGGTCGCGGGGTGGGCCACCGCGCTCGCCGTCGGCGCGAACTGGCCGGTGCTCGCGCTCTGGTGGGACCCGGAGCGGGCGGGCTACATCCTGGCCGCGGGCTTCCGCCGTACGGTCGGCTACACCTGGCTCGCGGACGGCACCGCGGCCGGCGAGGACGAGGCGATGCGGACCTTCGCGGCCCGGCTCGGCCTCGACCCCGTACTGGACCTCCAGGCGCTGGAGCCGCTGACCCTGGGCGACCCGGACGCCGACTCCCGGTCCCGGCTGCTCGCGCTCTCCGCGTTCCTCACCCGCACCGGCCTCACCCTCCCGGCGGGGCTCACCCCGGGCGAACCGGCCGACCGGCTCCGCGAGGTGGCCCGTATCCAGCCGGGGGTCGAACAGATCGAATGGGCGGGCTGGCGCGACGCGGTACGGGCCGAGCTGGACGAGGTCGAGGACGGGCCGCTCGGGCCCTGGCTGCACGGGCCGCGGGCGCGGCTGCTCGGCGCCGCACAGCTCGCGGCGGGCGCCCCGCTGGCGGTGTGGGCGGTACGCCGGCGCAGCGCGGGCTGGGCCTTCGCGGGGGCGCTGCTGATCGCACAGGGAGTGCTGGGACTGGCGTACGACCGGCTCCGTACCGGCGAGTGATCCGGCGGGCGGGGCGAGTGGTCCGGCGGGCGGGGCGAGTGGTCCGGCCGGGGGAGTGATCCGGCGGGCGGCCGGTCATCGGTCACCGGCCGGACGAGTGGACCTCCGCCGGCCGGACGTCCATCCGCCCGTCCGTTGCCCGACTATTCGTCCTCGTCCTCGTCGTCCAGCCGGGCCAGCCAGGTCGCCAGCCGCTCGACCGGCACCTCGAAGTCGGGGTTGAGGTCGACGAAGGTGCGCAACTGCTCGGCCAGCCACTCGAAAGTGACCTCCTCCTCGCCGCGCCGCTTCTCCAGTTCCTCGATCCCGCGGTCCGTGAAGTACATGCCCATCAGCCTAATGCCTGGTGGTCCTGGCAGGTCATCGGCGGGGAGGGGGCGGAGAACCGTTCGGGTGCGAACAGCCGTCCTCACCCGTGTGCCTCGCGTCAGCGGCGTACTGCCGCTAATCTGCGGGGAATTGGGGGAAATGGGGATGTCATGGGTGACGGAGAGGCCAGTGTCGCGCGCATCGAGATGCCGGACGGCACACCCGTATGGGCCCGGATCTCCGGTGCCGAGGAGCTGAGCCGCCCTCCCGGGGGGCTGACGTACTCGGACACCGGGTTCGCCGACCAGGTGCAGGCCCGGGTCGAGAGCCTGCAAGCCGTCGTGACCAGCGTCGCGCGTTCGCTCGCCGAGCCGCTGCGCGCGGTCAGGCCCGACGAGGTCAGTATCGAGTTCGGGATCGAACTCACCGCGAAGGCGGGGAAGGTGGTCGGGCTGCTCGCCGACGGGGAGGCCAAGGGAGGGATCAAGGTCACGCTCACGTGGAGCGGCGGCGGACCGCCCGCCGACCTGTCCGCGCCGCCGCTGGTGCCGCCGCAGGCCCAGCGGCCCCCCGTACCACCACCGCCTCCGGAGCCTCCGGCGGTCCCGCCCGTCGCGCCGCCGCGGACGCCACCGCCGCGGACGCCGCCGCAGGCTCCACCGTGGACGCCGCCCAGGGGCGCGTCACCCGGCGCACCGGCGCACCCCGACGGGTTCACGCCCCCGGCCGGGAGCGGCGCATGATCGACGGGCTCGGCAGGGTCGAGCCGGGCGGGCCGGCCGATGGAGGGACCACTCGCAGTGCGCTGCGCGACCTCGTCATGGCGGCGACCGTGCGCATCCATGGCCCGGACCACGGGTATGTCCCTGAGGGGCCGGGCGGAAGCTTTCTGGGGAGCGGCTTCTTCATCGCCCCGAGCTGGGTTCTCACATGCGCTCACGTGGCGTTGCAGGGGGAGGGGCGGGACGTGACAGTGATCTTCGAAACCGGCCCCCGCAGCGGCGAGACCTCCGTGCCCGGCACGGTGGTCGCCGCGCTGCCCGAGCCGGCGCCCGGCGAGTCCGGTCCGCCGGGAGCGCGCGGTGGCGGCTGGCCCGCCCCCGATCTCGCGCTCGTCCAGCTCCGCCGGCCCGTCGAGCACGCCTGCGTGTACGTCACGGAGCGCCCCGCGGCGTTCTTCGGCGGCGGCTCGGTGCTCTACTCCGGCTGGACGGAGGTCGGCGGCCGGCTCAAGCGGCTCAGCGGGCAGTTGTCGGTCCAGGGGACGGTCGGCGGCTGGTCGGACCCGGAGGACGAGCAGGTGCGGCTCGGCGGGGACGTGCTGCCGCCGGGGGTGTCCGGCGGGCCCGCGGTGGACCTGGCGCGCGGCGAGGTGGTCGGCGTACTGAAGTCCCAGCTCGTCGGCGGCATGGGCGGTACGTCCATCGGCATCGAGAGGCTGCGCTCGCTGCCCGTGCCCGCCGCGATGGCCGGGGCCGAGGCCGACGACGACTACCAGGCGGTCTTCCACGCCCACGACCGGTACCACGCGGACCGGCAGTTGACCCGGGCGGGCACCGGCTGGACCTGGGCCGACGTGCAGAACTCGCTGGGCGCGGGGACCGACCGCGCGCTCAGCCCGCAGCAGCGGATCCTGCTCCTCGGCAAGCTGGCCGAGCTGCCGCCGCCGGTCTCCACGCACAGCCTGCTCGACCTGCTGGTCCGGCTCCCGGGCGTGGACCGCGTGGAGCGCTATCCGGCGCCGCGCAGCTGGCGGGACGGGCTCGGCGCGCTGTACGAGACGAGGGGCGGCGGCGCCGCGCTCGAACTCGTCCTGCGCTACTGCATGAGCGCCATCGCGGCCGAGCGCCCGTACGTCACGGGGGCCACCGCGGCGGCCGAGGAGGCGCTCTGGGACTGGGTGAAGTTCGTCGCGGACGACCAGCTCTCCCGGAACTTCCGCAACGAGATCGCGCTGCTCTGGTCCGCGGCCCGGCACCGTACGGACCGCGCCCAGCGGCGCGCGGCCCCGGCGTACGGGGAGCGGCCCCGCGCCGGCGAGCGCTCCTTCGTCCTGCTGGAGCTGGAGCCGCGCGGCTGGGAACGGGACAGCTACGACTGGCGCGTCGGGGTCGCCCGGCACAGCGGGGAGGTGCTGCCCGTCGCCGAGGACAGCCGCGGCACCTCCGGCACCGCGCTGCCCGCCCGGCTGACCGGATCGCTGACGGAGGCGTTCCGCCGGTGCGACGAGCCGGACAGTCCGGCCGTGCTCCAGGTCGCCGTCGTCCGGCAGCAGCTCGGTCTGGAGGTCGAGGCGTGGCGGCTGGCGTCGGACGAGCCGCCGCTCGGCGCGCTGCGCCCCGTGGTGGTGCGCTGCTCCGACCGGGAGCCGCCGCTCTCCGAGGAGGAGGCCAGGGAGCACCGCTCCCGCTGGAGCCGTACCGCGGGGGCCGCGGTACGGGCCGAGGTCGTCGACTGCGAGGACGGATTACGGGTACCCGTACCGCAGGAGGAGCGGCTGCGCTCCCTGGCGTACGAGACGGTGCCCGTGCTCTGCCGTTACGCGGCCCGGCCGGACGGCGAGACCGCGGCCGGTCTGGGCAGGGTCGTGGGCGGCGGCTTCCATGTGGCGCTGCTGCGGCGCGGCGCGAGCCGGCCCGAGTCGGTCTGCGCGGAGTTCCACCGGCGAGCCGTGCACACCGTGGCCGAGGCGGCCGGCGCGGAGCAGTTGCCGCGGATCCTGATGGAGCTGCGGCAGGGCGTGCACGCGGGCCGTACGGAGATGTTCTGGTCGGACGGCGTGGCCCTGTTCTACGACGATCCGCACCATCCGCTGCCCGGGTCCGGCCAGTTGCTGGAGGCGCCATGACGCATCTGCCGCCGGAGGCGCCATGAGACATCCGGGGGCGCCGTGAAAGACGGGGAACAGCGTCCGGATCCCGGCTCCTGGAAGACCCTTACGGGGTACGGCCCGGATCGCTACGGTGAAGCACCTTCGGCGGCTGCCGCCCCCGGCGGACGAGTGAGGACGAGGACATCACCATGAGTGAACCCAGCGAGTGGCTCATCTACCGAGGGGCCGGCGAACCGCACGACGGCATCCGCCAACTGCCCCCGCCGCCGCCCTGGCGGGACTTCGCGGGCCGTGGTGGCTCCTCGCCGGAGAACGGGGCCGACGACGGCGCGAGCGGCGGCAGTGGCAGCGGTGACGGCGACGGCTCCGCCGACCGCCGGCTCGGCGGGTACCGGCACGAGGCGGAGCTGCACCGCCCCGGCGCCGAGGAACTGGAGATGATCAACGCGGCGCTCTACCTGCGCCGCCCGCTGCTCGTCACCGGCAGCCCCGGCGCGGGCAAGTCCACCCTGGCCCACTCCGTCGCGCACGAACTGGGGCTCGGCCGGGTCCTGCGCTGGCCCATCGTCAGCCGGTCCACGCTGCTGGAGGGGCTCTACCACTACGACGCGATCGCCCGCCTCCAGGACGTCCAGCTCGCCGCGCAGAGCGCCGCGGCCGGCACCGGGGTGACGGCGGGTCAGGATCCCTCGGCTGACATCGGCAGCTACATCAGGCTCGGCCCGCTCGGCACGGCGCTGCTCCCCTCCGCACAGCCGCGCGTCCTGCTCATCGACGAGCTGGACAAGAGCGACATCGACCTGCCGAACGACCTGCTCAATGTGTTGGAGGAGGGCGAGTTCGGCATTCCGGAGCTGGAGCGGATCGCCGACCGGCTGCCCGACGGGGAGGCCGAGGTCCTGACCGACGACGGCAGGAAGGTACGGATCAGGGGCGGCCGGGTGCAGTGCCGCGCCTTCCCCTTCGTCGTTCTGACCAGCAACGGGGAGCGCGACTTCCCGGCGCCCCTGATGCGCCGCTGCATCCATCTGGAGCTGGGCCGGCCCGACCACCAGCGCCTCGCCACCTTCGTACGGGCCCACCTCGGCGACGAGGCGGCGCGCGCGGGCGACGATCTCATCGCGCACTTCCTGGAGCGCTCGCGCAGTGAACTGATCGCCACCGACCAGCTGCTGAACGCGATCTACCTCACCGACACCGCCGCGCCCGCCGGCCGTGACCGCCTCGCCGACCTGCTCATCCAGCGACTCGACCGGCCGAGGTGATGCGCTGATGCCCGACGGTACGGGGCGCCACGGCCCGGCGAGCGAGCCGGATCCGGGACGCGGGTACGGACCCGCCACCGGAGCGGAATCTCCGGATCCGGTTCCGCTTCCCGGCGTTCCGGGCGTGGGCTCTTCGGATGCGCGGGGCGCGGGCGGAGGGGCGTCCGGCGCGGGGGAGCGGCCCCCGTACGACAGTTCGCGCCTCGCCGCGCTCGTCGCGCGGCTGCGTGGCGCCGGTCTCGACCCCGACGCCGAGCAGCTCTGCGACGCCCTCTGGCTCGCCCAGCAGACCCGCCGCGACCGTGCCGCGCCGTCCGTCGCCGGGCACGGCGACGACCCCCGCGCCGGCCTGCGGGAACAGCGGTGGGGAGCGGGGGCGGACCTCCGGGGCGAGTCCGGTCCCGGCGGTACGGAGGGAATGGCTCCGGCCGACGGCGACGACCCGCCGGAACACCCGCCCGGCCCCTTGGCCGAAGACCCGCGCATCGCCCTCCACCCCGTACCGCGCCCCGACGGAGCGCGCTCCTCCGGGACGGGGCCGGGAGGCGCCGCCGCCGCGCTCACCCTGGGCGTACCGGCCGCCCCCGCGCTCCCCGCGCCCCTCGAACTCCAGCGCGCCCTTCGTCCGCTTCAGCGGTACCGGCCCGCCGCGCCTCCGCTGCGCCGTACCCTTGACGAGGTGGCGACCGTAGAGCTGAGTGCCCGAGCCGGCGGGCTGATCATTCCGGTGTTCCGTGGGGTGTCGCGCGGGGACGCGATTCTGCAGCTCGTGATGGACGCCTCGTCGTCGATGCGTGTCTGGGAACGGCTCTTCGCCGAACTCCAGCAGATCTTCGGCCAGTTGGGTGCCTTCCGCGATGTGCAGACCCGCTATCTGCACCAAGGGCCCGACGGTGCGCCGGCCGTCAGCAGAAGCCCCGACCCGGCGGCGGCGCCGCTCAGCTCGGCCGACCGGCTCAGCGACCCCACCGGCCGCCGCGTCACCGTCGTCGTCAGCGACTGCGCGGGCCCCCTCTGGCACAGCGGGCGCGCCCACCGGCTGCTGCACCAGCTCGGCCGCCAAGCGCCCACCGCCGTCCTCCAGCCGCTGCCCCAGCGCATGTGGAACCGGACCAGGCTGCCCGTCACCTACGGGGTCCTCTCCCGGGGCGAGGGGCCGGCCGGCGCCGCCGTGCTGAAGGTCGGTGGTGACGCCGCCACCGCGCCCGCCGCCCGGCCCGGCGCCCTCGCCGTCCCCGTACTGCCGCCCGTCGCGGGCGCGCTCGGCGCCTGGGCGCGGCTGCTCTCCGGCACCGGTGCGGGCCGGATCTCCGGCGCGGTCGGCTGGGTGCGCGTCGACCAGCCGCCGGCGCCCGCGCCGCGCCCCGGCGACCGGATGTCCTCGCTGCAACTCGTCAGCCGCTTCCGCTCGGCCGCCTCCCCGGTCGCCGGACAGCTCGCCGTCTACCTCGCGGCGGCCCCGCTCTGCCTGCCGGTGATGCAGCTCGTCCAGCGCACGATGCTGCCCGACTCGGGCCCCTCCGAACTCGCCGAGGTGCTGCTCAGCGGGCTGCTCTCGCGCAGCAAGGGCGACGGCCCCGACGACGGGCCCTGGTACGAGTTCACCCCCGGCGTCCAGGAGGCCCTGCTCGGCCCGCTGGGCCGGGACGAGGCCGTCCTCGTACTGAAGCACTGCTCCGAGTACATAGAGCAGCGCTTCGGCCGGGGCGGCCCCAACTTCCCCGCGCTGGCCCTCGCGCAGCTCGGCAACGAACGCCACGGCCCGCTCCACCCGGGCGGCGATCCGGACGAGGACGCCGAGTTCGGCGGGGAGTTCGGCGGCGCGTTCGGCCCCGAAGCGGACGGCGGCGGGCCCGGCGACGCCGGACCACGTGTCCCGCACCCCTTCGCCGAGGTCGCCGCCCGCGTACTGGAGCAGTTCATGCCGCTGCCCGAGCAGTTCGCGGCGTACGGACTCAACGGAGCCGGGCCCGGCACCGCGACGCAGCCGGTCAACGCCGCCGTCGAGAGCGCCCGCGAACTGACCGCGCAGTTCGAGTCGGACAGCATGGTCCAGTACCTGATCGACGCCGTGCAGCTCCTGCGCGGCGCCACCGAACGCGAGGGCCCCGGCGGCTCCGACCCCGAGCTGTGGGCCGAGTTCGCCCGCTGCCTGCTGCGGCTCTGGGAGGTCCAGGGCGGCGGCGAACTGCTCGGCGAGGCGGAGCGTGCGGCCGAACGGGCCGCAGCCCACCCCCGGGCCGTCCGCGAACGGGCCGTCCTGGCCAAGGTGTTGCACGCCGCGGCCGACGACCGGCGGCGGCGCGGCGACCGGCGCGGCGCCCTGGAACTGCTGCGCCGCGCCGACCGCGAGTACACCGTCGCCTGCGCGGCGCCCGGACTCGACCCCGGCGAGGCGCTGCGGCTCACGCTCGACCGGGTGCGCGCCCTGGAGGCGCAGTGGCGGCTCGGCGGCGACAGCGCGCTGCTCCAGGGGGCGATCGGCATGCTGGAGGCGTTCGCCGACGTCTGGCCCGACCAGGAGAACCGGCCGACCGGGCTCCCGCTCGCGCACGGCAGGACCCTGCTGCGGCTCTCCGGCGCGACCGCCGACCCCGAACAGGCCCAGGTGTACGCCGCCCAGGCGGCCCGCTCGCTGCGCAAGGCGCTCGCCCCGGGCGGCCACACCGTCTCCACCCAGGCCCGGATCCTGCTCGACCTGGTGGACGCGCTGCTCCGCTCCGACGAGGGCCTGGAGGAGGCCGCGACCCTCGTCGACCAGTCGCTGGCGACCGTACGGGACGAGCGGCTGCTCGCCTCGCTCAGGATCCGCGCGGGACGGGTCAGGGTGGCCCGCTACGAACGCTCCGAGGACCCGGACGACCTCGACGAGGCCGCCGACTTCTTCGCCCGCGCCGCCCGCTCCACCGCCCGCGACTCCCGGGCCCACGCCGACCTGCTCGCCGAGTGGGGCGCCACGCTGCTGCGCCGCGCGGGGCTGCCGGACGGGGCGCCGCACACCGGCGCGGCGGTCCGGGTGCTGCGCGACTGCCGTACGGAGACCGCCGGCGGCACCGCGCGCCAGGCGGAACGGCTGCTGATGCTGGGCCAGGCGCTGATGCTGCGCCACCGGATCAACGACGACCGGGTGGATCTGCGCGAGGCGGAACACCTCTTCGGGCTCGCCGCGCAGGAGGCCCGCGACCCGCTGACGGCCGCGCGCTGCTGGCTGGAGCTGGGCCGCTCCCACTTCGACGCCTACCGCACGCTGCACCGCCCGGCCCGGCTGGACGACGCGGCCGAGGCGTTCCGGGACGCGGCGGACGCGGCCAGGACCGCCGAGGAGGAGATGGAGAATCCGCGACACCGGTTGGAAGCCGTCGCGTTGCGTGCTGCGGCCGGCCACTGGCGGGGTAAGACCTATGAGGAGGCGGGTCGGCCCCGGGCAGCGCGTGAGGCGTACCGGTCGGCCCGCACGGAGTGGCGCAAGCTGCCGGACGGCGGCGGCGAGACGGCCCGTTCGACCGCGGACCGGCTGGCCGAGCTGGAACGCTGAGCGGTGCGCGCCGTAGGACGTGACGGGGAGGCGTGATGATCGACGCGGCGCACGGCGGGGAGTTGGCCGACGGGGGGCACGGGTACGAGGGGCACGGGTGCGAGGTGTACGGGGGCGAGGTGTGCGCGGCCGGTCCCGACGCCGTACCGGACGGGGCGGGCGCGGCCGGTACGGCGGGCTCGTCCGGTGTGGGCTCGTCCGGTGTGGATACGGCCGGTGAGCTGCCGGATCTGCTGGGCCTCGATCTGGCGGCCCTGCGGACCCTCGACCACCCGGTGCTCGCCGAGGTGATGGCGGATCTGCGGGGCAGGGCCGCGCAGCCCCGCGAAATGCTCTGGGGGTTCAACAACGCGTTCTGAGACCGGCGTTACGGGGCAGGACCCTCTGGGCGGAGAGTTCGGACCCGCCGGCGCCCGGGACCGGGCCGCCCGACGACGCCGTACGGCATGGGGGTGCGCAGTGGTGTCTCGACGGGGGGCGCCGCGCGGCGCCGAGCCCGACCGGGGCCCCGGCCCCGTGTGCGGCGCCGAGCCCGCCGGGCGCCCCGCCCGGGCCCCCGGGGCCGTGCCCTTCGCGCAGTTCATCGTGAAGGTCCACGGCCGCTGCAACCTCGCCTGCCGCTACTGCTACCTCTACGCGGGCCCCGACCGCACCTGGCGCACCCGCCCCGCCGCCGCGTCCCCCGGGACCCTGGACCGCGCCGCGGACCGGATCGCGGAACACGCCCGCGCCCACGCGCTGCGCGAACTGGCCCTCGTGCTGCACGGCGGGGAGCCGCTGCTCGTCGGTGCCGCACGGCTCGGGGCCTTCGCCGACGCCGTACGCGACCGGGCGGGCCCCTCCCGTACGGTCCACGCCACCGTCCAGACCAACGGCACCCTGCTCACCGAGCGGGCGATCACCACCCTCGCCGGGCACTCCGTACGGATCGGCATCAGCCTCGACGGCGGGCTGGCCGCGCACAACGCGGCGCGCACCGACCACGCGGGGCGCCCGTCCTTCGCCGCCGCCGCGCGCGGCGCCCGGCTGCTCGCCGCGCACCGCCCGGAGGCGTACGCGGGCCTCCTCACCGTCGTGGACCCGTCCACCGACCCGGTCGAGCTGTACGAATCGCTGCTGGAGCTGCGCCCGCCCGCGATCGATCTGCTGCTGCCGCACGGCAACTGGACCAGCCCCCCGCCCGGACTGCCCGGCGGGGTCCCGGACCCGCTGTCCGTGGGGCCCGTCCTGGCCGGCCGCCCCACCCCGTACGGCGACTGGCTGACCGCCGTCTTCGACCGCTGGTGGCGGGCGGGCCGGCGGGAGACGCGGGTGCGGCTCTTCGAGGAGTGTCTGGCGCTGCTGCTGGGGCTGCCGGGCGCGACGGAATCCCTGGGACTCGACCCGGTCAACGCCGTCGTCGTGGAGACGGACGGTGCGATCGAACAGGTCGACTCGCTCAAGTCCGCCTACGACACGGCCGCCGCCACCGGGCTCGACATCCGCGCCCACTCCTTCGACGACGCGCTGCGCCACCCGGGGGTCGCCGCCCGGCAGGCAGGCGCCGCCGCGCTCGCCGCCGCGTGCCGGGCCTGCCCGCTGCTCGCGGTCTGCGGCGGCGGCCACTACGCCCACCGCTACCGCGCGGGACACGGCTTCACCCAGCGCTCCGTCTACTGCGCCGACCTGGACAAGCTGATCCGCCATGTCGCCGCCCGCCTCACCGAGGCCGCCTCGGCCGCGCCGCCCTCGTCCGCCCCACGCACCGTCGCGCTTACCGCCGCAGCCCCGCACTCGGCCGTGGCGCCCGCCCCCGCGCCGCCTTCCGCCGCGCCGCCCGCCGGGGCCGTCCGGTGAGCGCCGCCGTCCCCGAGGGGGCCCTGCGCGAACTCGGCCGCACCGAAGGCGGTGCCGAGGCGCTGGGGCTGCTCGTCCGCGACCAGCACACCCGCCGGCTCGTCCTGCTGCGGGCCCTGCTCGACGCGGCGGCCGACGCCCCCGCCGCGCTCTGCCCGCCCGCCGCGCTCGCCCGGCTGCGCGACGACTGGGCGCTGCTGGAGGCCGCCGAACGGACCGGCCGTACGGCCGTACGGACCGTGCTGCTCTACCCGCTGGCCGGCCCCTGGGCGCAGCGCTGCCTGCACGGCCTGATCGCCACCGGCCCGGCCGCCACCGCCGGACCCGCTCCCGAACTCGCCGCTGATCTGGCCCACTTCAGCGCGCTCGCCGCCACCGCCGCCATCCGCGCCCGGCTGCCCTTCCGCAGCCGGCTCACCGCCCGTGGGGGCCTGCTCGTGCTGCCCACACTGGGCGCCCTGCGCACCGGCCGGGACGAGCCCGTACCCGTCGCCGTCGCCCTGGACGGCGACCGGTTGACGTTACGGCAGGTGGACGCCGCGCCCGTCACGGTACGCCTGACCACCGACGGAGCTGCCGGCTCCGACGGCACCGCCGGCGGAGCCGGCAGCGGCGACCCGCGGTGGCTGCCCGTCCTCGCGCTGCCTCCCGTACGGCCAGGGGCCGCCCCCGTACCGCTGGACGACATCGACCCGTACCGCACCGCGGGCACCGGGGTGGTGCGGCACGGGCTGTCCGCCGCCACCCGGCTCGACGCGCGCCACCGCACGGCGTGGGCGCGGTCCTGGGCCGGGGCGGAGCCACTGCTGCGGACCGGCGGCCCGCACCGCGCCGAGGAGACCGCCACCCTGCTGCACTGCCTCGTACCGCTCGCGCCGCCGCCGGGATCCACCCCCGGCGGCGACGGCTCCGCGCAGTGCAGCGGCACCCGCCGCGAGGCGTTCGGCGCGGTCCTCACCAGCCGCCCCGCCACCCCCGCCTTCTTCGCGGCGACCCTCGTGCACGAACTCCAGCACACCAAACTCGCCGCACTCGCCGCCCTCACCCCGCTCCACCACGAGGACGGCGCGCCCCGGCACTTCGCGCCCTGGCGCTCCGACCCCCGCCCCTTCGACGGGCTGCTCCAGGGCGCGTACTCGCACATCGCGCTCGCCGACTACTGGCAGCGCCTCGCCCTCGGCGCCGACCGCCTCGCCGCCCGCGACCAGGCGTGGGCCGAGCACGCGCGCACCAGCGAACAGGTCGGCGCCGTCCTGCCCGTACTGGCCGGTTCCGGGGCGCTCACCCAGGAGGGCCGCGTCCTCGTCAACGAGATGATCTCGATGTACCACCGGCTCGCCGACAGCCCGCCGCCACCGGGCCACCGCGCGCGGGCGGCCTCCTACGTCCGCACGGCACGGATGATCTGGCGCCAAAGGAACGCAACGTGAGGCGGCGCGCACCAGGATGGATCCAGGCCGGTCCGGGGTATGTTAAAAGGGCGTATGACGATGCAGGGAGACGGTCGAATGCCCGGAGCGCGCAGGTCAGTTGGAGCAACCGGACCCCGCGCGGTCACGATCAGTTTCGCCGGGTACAACCGCCCCTGGGCGGCCTGGATCGCAGACCGTCTCGAACGGCGCGGACTGACCGTCTCCTACCAGCGGTGGGACCCCCCGGACAACATGACGCTGACGGAGTGTCTGCGCGACCTCCTGCTCGCCCCCGGGCCGGTCCTCGTGGTCGTCAGCCAGTGGTACTTCCAGCTCGGCCCGCGCGGCCACGACGAGTGGAACACCGCGCTGCGCGACGTCGTCGCCGCCGAACGTGACCGGTTCTTCGGCGTCTCCGTCACCAACGAGGCGGAGAAACTGCCCAGCGCCGCCGCCGTCTTCGCCGCCGTCGGCCTGGACACCGTCGGCGAGCAGGAGGCCGAGCGGCGGCTGCTCACCCAGCTCGGACTGGCCACCGACGGGCCGCGCGAACGCGAGCCCGAGGGGCCCCGGCGCGGCCCCCGCTACCCCGGCGAGTCGCCCGACGTCTGGGACGGCGTGCCCCGCCGCAACACCCGCTTCACCGGCCGCGAGCCACTGCTCGACGCAGCCCACCACGCGCTCCAACAGGCCGCCAGGGGCGCCGGGGTGGTCACCCTGCACGGCATGTCCGGCGTCGGCAAGACCCAGCTCGCCGCCGAGTACGCGCACCGCTTCGGCGCGGAGTACGACGTGGTGTGGTGGGTCTCCGCCGACAAGCGCGTCACCTGCCGCCAGCGACTGGCCGCCCTCGCCCCGGCGCTGGGTCTGTCCACGGGTGTGGAGTACGGCGAGCGGCTGCGTGCCGCGCGGGACGCGCTGCGCCGCGGTGACCCGTACAGCCGCTGGCTGCTCATTCTGGACGGTGCCGACGAACCGGACCAGATCTGGGACCTGGTACCGACCGGGCCCGGCCATGTGCTGATCACGGCGCGGAATCCGGAGTGGGGCGAGCACAACAGCAGCCTGCTGGAGGTTCCTGTCTACGACCGTACGGAGTCGGTGGCGTTCGTCCGCCGCCGTGCCCCCCGCCTCACCTACGACGAGGCGGGGCAGCTCGCGCAGGCCCTGGAGGACCTGCCGCTGCTGCTCGACCAGACCGCCGGCTGGCTCAACGACTCCGACATGTCCGTCGAGGCGTACATCGACCTGCTCAAGGACGGCGTCGACCAGGACGTCGTCCGGATCTCCAGCGACTTCCCGCTCGCCTTCCAGACCGGCTGGTCGATACTGCTCAACAAACTCCGCGAGACCGTCCCCGAATCGGTCGACCTGCTCCGCCTGTGCACGTTCTTCGCGCCGGGCGCCATCCCCGTACGGCTGGTGCGCGACCTGCCCCCGGACACCCTCCCGGAGAAGCTGCGCGGACTGGTCGACGACCCGGTGCGCTGGGCGCGCGCCATCAACAAGCTGCGGCAGTACGCCGTCGTACGGGCCGCCGGGGTCGGTGAGCGCGAGGTCCACGACGCGGTCAACGAGACCTCGCTCGCGGGCGCGGCGGGCGACTCGCTCTACATGCACCGCATGGTCCACCAGATCGTCCACCAGGACATGCCCACGCAGGACCACGCGGAGTTCATCGAGGTGGTCCGCCGCGCGCTCGTCGAGGCGGACCCCGGGCGCCCGACCGACACCCGCCTGTGGCCCCGGTACGCGGAGATCACCCCGCACCTCAAGTGGGCCGACGTGCTGAAGAGCACCGACCCCGCGATGCACACCCTGGTCCTCAACTGCCTGCGCTACATGTACCTTTCGGGCGAGTACCGGGCGGGCATCAACCTCGGCAGGCGCGCCCTGGAGGCCTGGCGGCGGCTCCTCGGCGAGACCCACCCGAGGATCTGGGACCTCAGCTACCACTACGCCAACCTGCTGCGCGCCGTCGGCGACTACGCCGGTACGGAGGCCATCGAGCGCGCCGCCGTGGAACACCTGCGCGAGGAACGCGGCGAACAGGACCTGGAACACCTGCGGGCGGCCGGCGGACTCGCCGCCGACCTGCGCGGCCTCGGCCGCTACGACGAGGCGTACGAGATCTCCCGCGGGCTCCTCACCTCCTTCCGCGAACTCCTGGGCGAACAGGACTCCCGTACCCTCAACGCGCAGAACAACCTGGCCGTCTCGCTGCGGCTGCTCGGCCGGTACGAGGAGTCCCTCGAACTGAACCGGCGCACCCTGGAAGCCCGCCGCCAACTGCTCCGCCCCCGCCACAACTGGACCCTCTCCTCGGAAATCAACTACGCGACGGACCTCAGACTCCTCGGCCGCTACGGCGAGGCCGAATCGCTCCAGTCGCAGAGCGCCCGCATCCAGCGGACGGTCCTCGGCAGGGACAACCCGCAGACCCTGCGCGCCGAGTTCAACCTGGCCCTGTGCCTGTACCGCTCGGGCGAGCGGGGCCGGGCCGGGGCGCTGTTCACCCAGGTCCTGGAGAGCTGCGAACGGGTCCTCGGCGAACAGGACCCGCTGACCATGATGGTCGCGGCAGGCCAGAGCTGCTTCGCCCGCGAGCACGGCGACATCGACCGCGCCAGGGACATAAGCGAGCGCGTCATCGACGGCTATGTGACGATGCTGGGCGAGGGCCATCCGTTTGTCGCGGGCACCCGCTCCAACCACGCGCTGATCCTGCGCAACGTCGGCGAGCGGGACCAGGCCCTCGACGTCACCGAGAACGCGCTCGCGGACATGTCCGGTGCCGTCGGCGAGACCCACCCCTGGACCCTCGGGTGCGCCATCAACACGGCCGCGCTGCGCAACATCACCGGCGACGCTTCGAGCGCGGCGGCGCTCAGCCACGACACCGTCGTCCGGGCCACCGAGACCCTCGGCCGCACCCACCCGCTGACCCTCTCGGTCCGGGTCGCGTACGCCGCCGACCTGCGCGGGCTGCGGGACGCGCAGCGCGCCGAGAAGGTCGAACAGGAGGCGCTGGACGACCTGGTGGCCACGCTGGGCGCGCAGCACGTCCACACGGTCGCGGCCCGCTCCCGCAACCGCCCCTACTGGGACTTCGAGCCGCCCCTGACCTGACGGGGGGAGCGGCCTCAGGGGTGAGCCCGCCGGGCGGAGGCCGCGAGCCGTTCGGCGAAATCCTCGACGAGGCCGCGCAGCTCCTCAGGGCGGTCGACGACGAAGGGCAGGTCCAGCGAGGCGAGTACGGCCGGCAGCCAGTCGAGCCGTTCCACCCGCAGCTCGACACGGCACCAGGACCCGGCCCCCGCGGGCGCCCCGTCCGGGGCCGGCGGCTCCGTCACGATCGCGAGGCCCACGGGCAGCCGGGCACGGACCCGCTCGGCCGCCCCCTGGACCCGCAGGGCCACCTCATACCGGTACGGAGCCGTCGCGAGCCCTGTCAGCACGCGCTCCGCCGGATCGATCCCGACCGGCGGCTCGAACGTGCCGGGCAGCACTCTCACCCCGGCCATGCGGTCCAGCCGGAAGGTCCGGTCCTCACCGGACGAAAGATCCGAGGCCGTGACGTACCACCTGCCCGAGTGGGCGACGACCCCGTACGGGTGCAGGGTGCGCTCGCCGCGCCGGCCGTCACCGGCGGTGTACCGGACCGAGACGGGCCGGTGATGGTGCACCGCGTCGGCGATCGGGAGCAGGACCGCGGGGTCCGGGGCGGCAGCCCTGCCGGGCGCGCCCGTGAAGGCCAGGGAGCCGAGCACGGCGTCCAGCCTGCGGCTCAGCCGCTCGGGCAGCACGCGCCGGATCTTCGCCGTCGCCGTCTCACCCGCCGTGTCCGCCGTCAGCCCCGACCGCCGCCCCGCGACCAGGCCGAGCAGCACGGCGAGCGCCTCGTCGTCGCTCAGCATGAGCGGAGGCATGCGGTAACCGGGGCCGAGCCGGTAGCCCCCGTACCGCCCGCGCACCGACTCGACGGGCACGTCGAGGTCGATGAGCTGCTGCGCGTAGCGCCGTACGGTCCGTTCGTCGACGTCCAGCCGGCCGGCGAGTTCGGACACGGTCCGGATGCCACCCGACTGCAGAAGCTCCAGCAGGGTGAGGACGCGGGCAAGGGGGCGGGGCATACCTGAAAGTGTCCCGCACATACCGGGCGGGTTCCGCCCGGTATTGGTCATAGGGTGCGGTGACCGGCACAGAACGGCCAGAGGAGAAAAACCATGAACTTCGTCTCGATCCGTGTCATCACGGACGACGTCGCCCGCCTCGTCGACTTCTACGAGCGCGCCACCGGAGTGTCGGCCACCTGGGCCAACGACGACTTCGCCGAACTCGGCACCGCGTCAGCCACCCTCGCCATCGGCAGCACCCGCACGGTCCCCCTCTTCGCCCCCGGCTCCGCCCGCCCGGCCGACAACCACAGCGTCATCCTCGAATTCCTCGTCGACGACGTGGACGGCGTGTACGAGAACCTGCGCGGCTTCGTGGAGGACTTCGTCAACGAGCCCACCACGATGCCCTGGGGCAACCGCGCACTCCTGTTCCGCGACCCCGACGGCAACCTCGTCAACTTCTTCACGCCGGTCACGCCGGCCGCCATCGAGAAGTTCGGCCGCTGAGAACGGCGGGGCCACCCGGCCGGGTGGATGGCGGTGGACGAGGGGGCGCACGGCCGAGCGCGGGAGTATTACATGAAAGCCTTGGAACTTGCGAGTGCGAGTGGCGACCGCATGACCTATTGCCGTGTTCTGCGGGGCATGTCGGTGCAAGCGGCAAATCTCGGTCACGGCACACCGGCGGTGCGGCTCGCCAACGCCGCCGCGGAAGCGTCCCCCGAGTCCACCCCCCCGTATGAAGGCCTTCGTGGCCGGGCAGCAAGCGCACGCGTACGCGCTGGCGGGCGAGCGGAATTCACTCGGTGATGTGAAGGGAAGCGTCGAATCCCTTCACGATCATTTTCGCTTGCGGGACTCCATCGACCGACAGAGATCTGGGGTTATTTTCAGCTCTCTGCTTGCTGAAAGACAGCTGGAAACTGGCCATCTCGAAGCAGCCTGTGCCACGTGGGCGAAGGTACTGGACACGCACCCTGGGATCCATTCAGGCAGGGTTGACGGGCATGAAGGGAAAATCCCTTCCCTCCTTGCCCCCTTCCGCAGAAACGCGATGGCGCGTCACGTCTACGAACGCTCCCGCGAGATTTCCCTGACATAGCCTGATGCTCCTCCGAGGCCATGTCGCCGAGGTGACAGGTAGCCCCTCAGCGGTCGTGCGCAGCCGCAGCGCGGTGGCGGCGCGCGGTCGCGGCCTCCGGTACGGCTTCGGTGCGGCCCGCGATTGAGCCGGGCCGTACCGGGGAAAGTGCGGAGACACCGTCAACCGCGATGTGGACCAGCGCGCTTGGGGGACCAACGGGGCAAGGGGGAACGGGGAATGACCGTCATCGTGGGACCTGTGGCACCGGGGGAGGATGGGCCGATACCCGTCCTGGTGGGCCCGGTCGGGCAACCGGTCGGCCCGGCCGGTGAGTTCGACTCCGTCTACGCGGACGAGGAGACCCGGGCCGGCGCCGCGGGCCGTGTCCTGAGGGTGGCCGCGGACCGTTACGGCGACGGGCTCGACCTGGCCCGGCGCTGTGCCTCACAGGCCATGCGGAGACTGGGTGACCTGGGGGAGGGGGCGCGGCCCGACGAGATCGAGTTACAGGTCTCGATCACCCTGGACGCGGGCGCGGGTCTGCCTGCCGTGGTCAAGGCGGGCGCGGAGGCGCACCTCCAGTTCACGTTCCGCTGGCAGCCGGGGGAACCCGGCGATCCGCAGGCCGGCGCCACGGCGGGGGCCGCCCGGTGACCGTGACACCCGCACCGGAGCCCACGTCCGAGCCCGGGCCTGCGGCGCCCGCGTCCCCGGTCGCATCCGTGCCGCCGATCCCGATCCTCCCGTACAGCCGTGTCGTCGGCCAGGACGACCTCAAGCTGGCGCTGGAGCTGAACTTCGTCGCGCCGAGCATCGGCGGCGTCCTCGTCACCGGTCAGCGCGGCACCGCCAAGTCCACCGCCGTCCGCGCCTTCGCGCTGATGACGCGCGGCGAACTGCCCGTCACCCTGCCGATCAACGCGACCGACGACCGGGTCCTCGGCGGCTGGGAACTCGACGCGCTGATGCGAGGCGAGGCCAAGGAGCAGTCAGGGCTGCTCGAAGAGGCCCACGAGAAAGGGCTGTTGTACGTCGACGAGGTCAACCTGCTGGACGACCACCTGGTCAACATCATCCTGGACGTCGTCTCCACCGGTGTGCTCTCCGTCCAGCGCGAGGGCATCGCAGCGGCCCGGCACCTCTCCTTCGGGCTCGTCGGCACGATGAACCCCGAGGAGGGCGGGCTGCGCCCCCAACTCCTCGACCGGTTCGGCCTGATGGTGACCGCGGCCGAGCTGGACACCGAGGCCAGACACCGGATGATCATGACGGTGCTGACCTTCGAGGAGGAGCTGACCAGGAGCGGGTCCCCCTGGCTGGCCGAGGCCGAGCAGGAGGGCGCCGCGCTCCGCGCCACCCTGCTGGCGGCCAGGAGAGCACTGCCCGGCGTCGAGGTCCCCGAAGCGGTCGGCAGGCTCTGCGCCGAGTGCGCGGGGCGGCTCTCCGCCGTGGGGCACCGGGGCGAACTCGTCACCGCGCAGGCCGCCCGCGCCTTCGCCGCGCTGGAGGGCGCCGTACGGACCGAACCCCGGCACGTCCGGAGGGTCCTGCCGTTCGCACTGCGCCACCGGCGGCCCGAGTCCACACACGCCGGCAGTTTCGCGTGGGGGCCCGACGACGACGCTCGCGTCGACGACCTCTTCGGCTGAGCCGGCCATGACCGTACCCGTATCCGGCCCGGTCCCCGCTCCCTTACCGGACCCGGCCGGGCTGGAGCACCGGCTGCTGACCGCGCTCGTCTGCGCCGCCGTCGAACCCGGACTGTCCGGCGTGCTCCTCTTCGACCTGCCGCCCGAACTCGTCACCCCCGTCGCGGACCTGTTCGCCCACCTCCTCGGCCTGGCCGCCGCCGAACCGGCTCCGTCGGCCACCGTACGCACCGTCCTCGGCGCGGCCACCCGGGACGAGGACCTGTGGATACGGCCCCGGCTGCGGCGCGGACCCGACGGCATCGCCTTCTCCCTCACGCCGGGACCGCTCACCGAGCCCGCCCCAGGCCCCGCACTCGCCGTCGTGCCCGACCTCGCCCGGCTCGGGGTGACCGGGATGCGGGCCGTGGTGCAGTTGCTCGGCGCCGACGTGGCCACCGTCGAGCACTCCGGGCTGCGCCACCTCTGGCGCCCGCGCGCCCGCTGGCTGGCCGCCATCCGGGCCGAAGACACCGAGCGCGTCTCGCCGCACCTCCTCGACCGTTTCCCCGTCCGGCTCTCCGTCGCCGGGCTCCGTACGCCTCCGGCCGCGGAGCCGTGCGTTCCGCCAGATCCCCTCGGCCCACTGGGCCCGCTCCCTGACGCTTGGCGAACGGCACTGGAGTCGTCCGCCGCAGGACACCCGCGCCACCCGTCCCTCAGCGTTTCCGACGCGCTCGCCTCTCGCGTCCTGGAACTCCTCGGCCCCGACACCGGCCACCGCCGCGCCCTCGCGCTCGCCCGCATCGCCCGCGCCCTGACCAGGCTCGACGGTGCCACCGAGGTCACCGCCGACCGCGCCGACCAGGCCGCGCGGCTGATCGGGCTGCCGTCGCGCGCCCCCGAACCTCCCGAAGCCACCGGCCCCGAGCCCGCCCCGTCCCCTTCGCCGGGCCCCGCCCTCGGCGACCGCCGTGCCCCGCGCCACGGCGAGAGGGGTCCCGACGGACCCCGCCCCGCCCTGCCGGGCCGGCCGGTGCTCGCACCCGAGCACGCCGAGCGGATCGGCCCGGCCGCCGCCCCGGCCGCGGCGGCGCACCGTACCCCGTACCCGGAGGACGAGGCCGTGCCCCTGGCCGAGTTCGCCTCCCTGCGCACTCCCTGGCGGCGCACCGCGGGACCAGGCGCCGCGCGGGGCCCGGTCATCGGGGTGCGGCGCTCGCACGACCTGTGGGACCTCGCCTTCGTCCGTACGGCGATGGAGGCGGCGAAATACCAGGCGGTACGCGGCCGTCCCGAACGGCTGGCCGTCGCCCCCGCCGATCTGCGCGGCTACGTACGCGCCCCCGAGCCGGAGCGGATGCTGACCCTCGTCCTCGACCACACCTGCCGGGCCGACTGGAACTGGCACGCCGCCCTCGAACCCTTTCTCCAATGGGCCTACATCCACCGGGCGTCCGCCCAGGTGATCGAGGTGGGCGGCGCCACGACGGTGAACGAACTGCGCGCCGAGTCCTTCACCGCCCGCAGCGTCCTCGATCCCCGGATCACCGCCGCCCTCGCCCGGCCGCCCGGCCGTGCCACCCCCCTCGCCCACGGCCTCGAAAAGGCCGGCCAGGCCTTGCGCCGCGCTTTCCAGCACCATCGGGCCGGGCTGGTGGAGGCATGGCTCGTCGTGGTCACCGACGGCCGGGGCAATGTGCCGCTGGACGCGAGCCGCCGCGACCGCCACAACCCGGGAGCCGTCGGCCGTAAGGGAGTCGACGACGCGCTCACCGTCGCGGGGCGCATCAGCGCCATGGACCGTACGCGGCTGCGCTGCGTGGTCGTCGATCCGGCGGGCCGGCCCTACGCCGATCTGCCCTTCCTCCTCGCGGACGCCCTCGGCGGCACCGTCATCCAGGGGCGCCCGGTCGACGTACCACCGGCCGACGGGCGTCCCGCGGCGGCGGAGGCCGACGGTGGGTGGTGAACCGCACCGGCTCGCCCGCTGGCTCTCCGAAGCCACCGGCCGCCGGCCCAGGACCACGCCCGTCCCCGCACACGCGGAGACCGGCGAACCCGAAGCGCTCGGCGCGGCCCCGGTCGACCCGGGCGCGCGGCTGCCGGACGGCATGGCCGTGATCAGGGTCGTACGGGGGCGGCACCCGGGCGGCCGGGAGGCGTTCGGGTTCAGCGCGCGCTGCGAGGGCGTCGCCCCGCTCCCGTACACCACGGGGCCCACCCAGCTCCGTCCCGCCGCGGTCGGCCTCGGCAACGCGCGGGCCGGGGAGGCGCCGTCCGAACTCCTGCGCGCCATCCGCCGCTGGTCGGGCAACCAGCGCGGGCTCGCCGACTGGATCAACCGGGCGCGCGCCGAGCACGGCGCCGATCTGCATGTACTGATCTGGGACGACACCGGTTACGAGCTGCCCTGGGAAACCCTGTGGCTGCCCGCCGAGCCGGACCGGGAGCTGGCGGGCGGGCTGCTGGGCGCCCTGGTGGTGATGTCCCGCTGGACGACCCTCCACGAGGTCCACCGCGAACTGCCGCACGCCCCCGGCGACTGCGCGGGCCGCGTGCTCGGCTACTACCACCGGAACATGCACCACGACATCGCCGCCTTCCGGCCCTACTCCCACCAGCCCCACCTCAGGATGAGCGGCTTCCTCGACGCGCTGGACCGGCACACCGGCGAGCGCACCGGACTCGTCTACATGGCCTGCCACGGCACCTACGACGAGCGGGTCAGCGCGCTCTCGCTCGCCGAGGTGACCTGGGCCGAACTGGACGAACGCACCATGGCCGTGCTCGGCAGGGACCAAGCGCTGGTCTGCCTCAACGCCTGCCACTCGGCGCGCTTCGTGCAGAACGACGGCGGCGGCGAGGAGGCACTGCGCGGCTTCGCCGAACTCTTCCTCCGCAAGGGCGCGGCGGGCATCATCGTCACCGCGGGCGAGGTCGGGGACCCGACGGCCCGCGCTCTCATCAGCCGACTGGTCGAGGAGGCGATGGCGAGCCCGCGGCAGCCCGTCAGCCACGCGCTGCGCGCCTTCAGGGCCCGCGCGGTGGCCGACTTCGGCCCCCTGTCGGACATCCCCCGAGCCCGTCATGATGACGGGGAGGTCGACCGCGAGGGCCAGAAGCGGGTGCTGCGGCTGCTCTACAGCTTCATGTTCCAGTACTACGGGCACCCCCTCACCATGCTCCTGCTCACAGACCGGCCCACGGACCGGACGGAAAGGGGCGCGCCGTGAACGCTGCGGAACCGCCCCTGCTGATCGAGCCCGTCGTCGGCCGGCCGCGCGAGGCCGAGGCAGGCCGCACCTATCTCGTCACGGTCGACCTCCGGGGCCCTCTCGCTCCCGACGGCACGGACGGCCCGGAGTGCGCATGGCCTTACCGGGAGGAGGAACTGACCTTCACCGTCGGGCTCGACGGCGCGCCCCACTTCGTCTGCGAGGTGCTGGACGACCCGAGCGTCGTCCTGCACCGCTTCGGCGGTACGTACGGGCCCGCGCGCTTCGTCGTCACGGCGGGCAGCCTGACCGGGCCCGCCGGGCTCTGGCTGACCATCAGTAACCAGTGGGGGATGCCCGTACGCAAGGCCGAACTGCCCTGCCGGATCCGGGAACCGGGCACCGGCGCGGAAGCGCGGGCACCCGTCGTGGGGTACGTGCCCGGTGCGTCGGGAGACGACGACGGGTACGGCGACGCTGAGTACGACGACGGGTACGGCGACAGGTACGGGGGCGGTGAGTACGGCGGCCAGGGGTACGGCGGCGGGCCGCCCCGCGTCGCCGCTCCGCGACTGACAGGGCGCACTCCCCGCCCGGCCGATGGCCAGGACCCTGCTCCACCGCACCCGGCCGCCGACCGCCCCGTGCCGGTCGTGCTGGTGGGCCGCGACCGGTCCTGGGGCGTCTGGATCGCGGACACGCTGGAGCGGCACGGGGTGCGCGCGGCCCCGTACCCCTGGGACCCGGCGGACGAGACCCCGCTCGACCGGTGCCTGCGTGATCTCACGCCCGACCGGGGCCCGGTCCTGCTCGTCCTGAGCCCCGCCTTCTTCCGCCGGAGCCCGCGCGACGGCGCCGAGTGGAACGCCGCGCTGAGCGGCCTGCTCGCCCGCCACCCGGGACGCCTCCGCGCGGTCTCCGTCACCGCCCCCGGGGAGCTGCCGCGAGCGGCGGACCCGCTCGCCCCCGTCGTCCTCGCGGCGTTGGACTCGGCGGAGGCCACCCGCCGGCTGCTCGCCCTCTTCGCCCCGGAGACACACGAGACAGCAGAGATACACGAGACAGCAGAGGCACAGGAGGCAACAGAGGCAACAGAGGCAACGGAGACACACGAGGCAACGGAGACACGGGAGACGCTCGGCACACAGGACGCCCCGGACAGGACGCCGGAGCGCGTGGCCTCGCCCGCCGGCGCGCGCTACCCGGGCGAGAGCCCCGCCGTCTGGGGCGGCGTGCCCCGCCGCAACACCCGCTTCACGGGCCGTGAACCGCTGCTCGACGCCGTCCACCACGCGCTCCACGAGGCCACCGGGGCCGTCACTCTGTCCGGCATGTCAGGGGTGGGCAAGACCCAGCTGGCCGTCGAGTACGCGCACCGCTTCGCCGGAGAGTACGACGTGGTGTGGTGGGTCTCCGCCGACAAGCGCGTCACCTGCCGCCTGGGCCTCGCCGCCCTCGCCCCGGCGCTGGGTCTGTCCACGGGTGTGGAGTACGGCGAGCGGCTGCGTGCCGCTCGGGACGCGCTGCGCCGCGGTGACCCGTACAGCCGCTGGCTGCTCATCCTGGACGGTGCCGACGAACCGGACCAGATCTGGGACCTGGTACCGACCGGGCCCGGCCATGTGCTGATCACGGCGCGCAACCCTGAGTGGGGCGAGCACAACAGCAGCCTGCTGGAGGTTCCTGTCTACGACCGTACGGAGTCGGTGGCGTTCGTCCGCCGCCGTGCCCCGCGCCTCACCTACGACGAGGCGGGCCGGCTCGCGCAGGCCCTGGAGGACCTGCCGCTGCTGCTCGACCAGACCGCCGGCTGGCTGCGTGAATCCGACCTGTCCGTCGAGGATTACATCGCGCTGCTGGAGGGCGGCATCGACCAGGACGTCGTCAGCATCTCGGCCGACTTCCCCGTCGCGTTCCAGACCGGCTGGTCGATACTGCTCGACAAACTCCGCGAGACCGTCCCCGAATCGGTCGAGCTGCTCCGCCTGTGCACGTTCTTCGCGCCGGGCGCCATCCCCGTACGGCTGGTGCGCGACCTGCCCCCGGACACCCTCCCGGAGAAGCTGCGCGGACTGGTCGACGACCCGGTGCGCTGGGCGCGCGCCATCAACAAGCTGCGGCAGTACGCCGTCGTACGCCCTGTCGGCACCGGGCGGTCCGGCAACGTGGACGACACTCTCTCCCTGCACCGCATGGTCCACCAGGTCGTCCACCTCGGCATGTCGCAGCGGGAGCACACGGAGCTGATCGACGTGGCGCGCCGTACGCTCACCACGGCGAACCCCGGGGGACCGGCGCAGACCGCCCACTGGCCCCGTTACGCGGAGATCACCCCGCACCTCAAGTGGGCCGACGTGCTCAGGAGCACCGACCCCGCGATGCACACCCTGGTCCTCGACTGCTTGCGCTACCTGTATCTCTCGGGCGAGTACGGCGAGGGCATCGCTCTCGGCCGGCGCACCCTGGAGTCCTGGCGGCAGCTCCTCGGCGCGGCCCACCCCAGGATCTGGGACCTCAGCCACCACTACGCCAACCTGCTGCGCGCCGCCGGTGACTACGCCGGTACGGAGGCCATCGACCGCGCGGCCGTCGACCACCTGCGGGAGGAGCGCGGCGCCCAGGATCTTGAGCACCTGCGGGCGTCGGGCGGACTCGCCGCCGATCTGCGCGGCCTCGCCCGGTACGGGGAGGCGCGGGAGATCTCCCACTGGATCCTCGCCTCCTACCGGGAACTCCTCGGGCCCGAGGACGCCCGTACCCTCAACGCGCAGAACAACCTGGCCGTCTCGCTGCAACTCCTCGGCCGGTACGAGGAGTCCCTGGAGCTGAACCGGCGCACCCTGGAGACCCGCCGCGAAGTGCTGGGGCCGGCCCATCCCTCCAGCCTCTACTCCGAGATCAACCACGCCGTCGATCTGCGGCTGCTCGGCCGCTACCAGGAGGCGGAGGCCCTTCAGTCACGGAGCCTGCGCCGGCACCGGCAGGAGTTGGGGCCCGACCATCCGCAGACCCTGCGCGCCGGCCACCATCTCGCGCTGTGCCGCTACCTCGCGGGCCCCGCCGGTGCCAGACCGCTGTTCGGGCAGATGCTGGAGCGCTGCGAACGCGTGCTCGGCGACCATGATCCGCTCACTCAGATGATCGCGACGAGCTGTGCCTGGCTGGAGCGCGAGACGGGCGACCCCGCCCACGCGCTCGTCCGCCACACGCAGGTGGAGGAGCGCTACGCCGCCATGCTGGGGCCCACTCATCCCTTCACCGTCGGGGTACGCGGCAACAGAGGGGTGACGCTGCTGGCGCTCGGAGAACGGCGGTCGGGCCGCGCCGAGATCGAGCACGCGTACACCGGGATGCGCGGCGCGGTCGGAGACGATCACCCCTGGACGCTGGGATGCGCGCTCAACGCGGCGGCGGCCCGGCTGCTCACGGAGGACCAGGACGGAGGCGTCGGGCTGAGCGGGAACACCGTCGCGACGGCGCTACGGGTCCTCGGCCGCCGTCATCCGCTCACTCTCGCCTGTCAGGTGGGGCACGCGGCGGGCCTCCGGGCGACCGGGCACCACGGGGAGGCCGCGCGGACGGAGGAGGAGGCGCTGGAGGGGCTGACCGCCACGCTGGGCCGACTCCACCCGACGACGGTACGGGCGCGCAGCCGGGCCCGTACGCACTGGGATTTCGAGCCGCAGATCATCTGAGGCGGGGCCGTCGCGGACGCCGGTC
>NZ_JBHZEJ010000057.1:0-55178 GCF_042756365.1 Streptomyces sp. NPDC059092 | reverse complement strand
CACCCGCCCCGGCCGCACCCGCCCCGGCCGCACCCGCCCCGGCCGCACCCGCCCCTGCCGCCGAGCCTCAGCGGCCCGGGGCCTGGCCCGGCGCCGGCGCGGGCGCCGGGGAGACCGGGCGGCGTCCCGGCGGCTGGCCCACCGCCTCCACGCCGGGGCAGGGCGTGCACCAGGGGGCCGGGGCGCAGGCTCCCGCCCCTGCCGCCGCATCCTCACCCGACCCTGCTCCCGGCCCCGGCGCGGGCGCGGGCGCGGCGGGCCCGGGGATGACGCAGGGCGCCGGGCAGGTACGGCACATGTGGCCGGACATCCTGGAGGCCGTCAAGAACCGCCGCCGTTTCACCTGGATCCTGCTCAGCCAGAACGCGCAGGTCGCGGGGTTCGACGGGACGACGCTCCAGGTCGGCTTCATCAACGCGGGCGCCCGCGACAACTTCACGAGCAGCGGCAGCGAGGCGGTGCTCAAGCAGGCCCTCGCCGAGCAGTTCCACGTGCAGTGGAAGATCGAGGCGATCGTCGACCCGTCCGGCGGCACCCCGCCCCCGGCCCCGTCCGGTGGCGGCGGGGGTTACGGAGGCGGCGGTTACGGCGCTCCCGGTGGCGGCGCGGGAGCCCCGTCCGGCGGCGGGGGCGGTTACGGCGCCCCCTCGGGCCCCGGCCCCGGCACGGGCTCAGGACCGGGCTCCGGCTCCGCGCCCGCCTCCCAGGCGTCGCGCCCCGCCGCGCCCGCCCCCTCCCGCCCCGAGCCGCCGCGCTCCGACAACAGACCCGGCTCGCCGCCCCCGCCGCACACCGTGGCCCCGGAGGACGACACCCCGGAGGAGGACGACCCGGATCTCGTCGACTCCGCGCTCTCCGGCCACGACCTGATCGTCCGCGAACTGGGGGCGACGGTCGTGGAGGAATACACGAACGAATGACGGGCCGCCCCTCGGCGTCTCACACCACGGCCCGCACACGGGCCGGCGCCACCGCCCGGTTAGGCTGCCTCACGTGAAGGTCCTTGTCATCGGCGGCGGCGCCCGCGAACACGCCCTGTGCCGCTCTCTCTCCCTCGACCCCGAGGTCACCGCTCTCCACTGCGCGCCCGGCAACGCCGGCACCGCCGAGGTCGCCGAGTCGCACCCGGTGGACGCGCTGGACGGCGCGGCCGTGGCCCGTCTCGCCACCGAGCTGGAGGCGGGGCTCGTCGTCGTCGGCCCCGAGGCGCCGCTGGTGGCCGGGGTCGCCGACGCAGTACGGAACGCGGGCATCCCCTGCTTCGGCCCGTCGAAGGAGGCCGCCGAGCTGGAGGGCTCCAAGGCGTTCGCCAAGGACGTGATGGCCGCGGCGAACGTCCCGACGGCGCGCAGTTACGTCTGCACCACCGCGCAGCAGATCCATGACGCGCTCGACGCGTTCGGCCCGCCCTACGTCGTCAAGGACGACGGTCTCGCGGCCGGTAAGGGCGTCGTCGTGACCGACGATCTCTCCGTGGCCCGCGAGCACGCGCTCGCCTGTGGCCGCGTCGTCATCGAGGAGTTCCTCGACGGCCCCGAGGTCTCGCTCTTCGCGATCACCGACGGCGAGACGGTCCTGCCGCTCCAGCCCGCGCAGGACTTCAAGCGCGCGCTCGACGGCGACGAAGGCCCCAACACCGGTGGCATGGGCGCGTACTCCCCGCTCCCGTGGGCCGACCCCAAGCTCGTGGACGAGGTCCTGGAGTCCGTTCTCCAGCCCACGGTCGACGAACTGCGCCGCCGGGGAACGCCGTTCGCCGGGCTGCTGTACGCGGGCCTCGCGATCACCCGCCGCGGCGTACGGGTCATCGAGTTCAACGCCCGCTTCGGCGACCCCGAGACCCAGGTGGTCCTGGCCCGCCTCAGGACCCCGCTGGCCGGTGTCCTGCTGGCGGCGGCCGAGGGGAACCTCGCGGAGCTGCCCCCGCTGTCCTGGCGTGACGACGCGGCGGTCACGGTGGTCGTCGCCTCGCACAACTACCCGGACACCCCGCGCACCGGCGACCCGATCGAAGGGCTCGACGAGATCGCGGCCCAGGATGGACCCGACGCGTACGTCCTGCACGCCGGAACCCGGTTGGAAGGCGCCACCGCCGACGCCGGCACGGTGGTCAGCGCCGGCGGGCGCGTGCTGTCCGTGACGGCCACGGGCAAGGACCTGACGCAGGCCCGCGAGCGTGCGTACACCGCGCTGGGACGGATCCGCCTCGCGGGTTCCCAGCACCGTACGGACATCGCGCGCGTCGCCGCGAGCGCCTCGGAGGGCTGATCCCGGAGGCCCGCCTCGCCGCCCGGTTCCGCGCCCCGTCCCGCCGCCGTTCCCGCCCCTGATCACTGTGATCGCGTACGTATGCGAGCCGTGACCCCGTCGCCCGGGCCACGGCTCGCAGCCGTACGGGGAGGCTCTGAGGGAGCCCTGAGGAGCCCCTGAAGGGGCCTCTGCGGGGGCACCTGAGGCTCGGTCGTCCGCTCGTCAGCAGCTTTGACCAGAGCCATTCCATCGGGTGACGGTTGGGCCATCCGGATGACGGGTCTCCGGGGCCCAACTAGGGTGCGGCGCATGCGTTCCGGCACTTGGCCCACCGGCATTGCGATGTCAGTGGCGGGTGCCACAGTGGGGGAGTGAGCAACGCAGCCGACACGGCAGAGGGGGTGAGGTCCGACCATGTCCGGTTCCGGTATCGGTGACGAGGTGGGCGCTCAGGGCGCCCGTGTCCGCGCGCTCGCCGTGCTGCGGCTGCGCGGCAGGGCGCTGGCCGTCGCACTGCTGCCCGCGGCCGTCGCCGTCGTGCTGCTGGCCGGCGGGGCGACGGGGCATCTCGGCGGCGCCGGGTGGAGCGTCGCGCGCTGGGTGGTGACGGCTCTCGCCGTGGCCGTGCTGGTGCTCGCCGCCGCTGTCGCCGCCGTCGTCGCGCGCGCCAAGCCCGCCCTCAGTCCCACCGTCGCGGTCTCGGAGAAGGCCGCGCCCGATCTCTACCGGCTGGTCCGCGATCTCGCGGAGCGCCTTGAGGTTCCCGCTCCCTCCGCCATAGCGCTGACCCCGGACTGCGACAGCTGGCTGGAGGACCGTACGCATCCGGGACACATGCCGTCGCGCGAACGGATGTTCGATCGCGCACTCGGCCGGGCGGTCCTGTCCCCGGCCTACCCGACCGGTTCCGCCGGTGGGCGGGGCGCCGAACCGGCCGCCGTCACAGGCGGCGGCCGAGAGGCCGGGCGCGGGGCCGTCGCCGCCCCTGTCCTCGTGATCGGCTCGCCCTTCCTCTGGTGGATGCGCGTTGCCGAGCTGCGCGCCGTCCTCGCCCCGGTCGTCGCCGGTACGGGGCTCTCGGCGCACCCGGACATAGCCGCCGCCCGCCGCTTCGTCCGGGGGCTCGACGCGGCGGTGGCCGTCGCGTCCGCGCCGGGGCTCGGACCGGTCCGCAGGGTGGCCCTCGGCGTTGTCGGACGCGTCGCCCGCGTGCTGCTGCGCGGCTGCGGCGAGCACGCGGCGCTGATGGAGCGGGGTGTCGCCTCCGCCGCGTCCGAGCGCGCCCAGGCGGTGGACTACGGCCTGCGGATCGTCGCCCAGGAACAGGTGGGCCTCGCCTACGCGGGGTGGGACCGGCTGCTCACGCGCGTCGCCCTGCCCGCCTGGCGCATGGGCCGCTGGCCCTCCAGGCTCGACGCCGGTGTGGTCTCGGCCCTGACGGAGCTGTCCCGCCGAGACCGCCTCGCCGAGGGCTTCGCCTCCCGGCTCGGCGAGCGCCCCGCCTGTGACCTGCTCGAAGAGCCGGGCACGGTCGACGAGGCGGCCTCCCTGCTCGCCGCTCGCCTCTTCCACGGCGGCCCGCCCGCTGCGGGCCCCGACTGGTCCCCGGTGGACTGGCAGCAGTACCCGGAGGAGGTCGTCGACCGCAAATGGCGTACGGAGGCCGCCCGGCTGCACCGCGTCCTGGACAGCATGGAGGTCGGCGCCGGGGTCGGCACGGGTATCGGCACCGTCCTGGGTACGGGCATCGGTTCCGGCGCGGGTACGGGTGCGCGGGGCGCCGGATCCGTGTTCGGCCCCGGTCGCGGCCCTGACGGCTCCGGCCGCTCCGTGGGCTCCGGGAGCTTCCGCCCCGTCCAGGGGCCCACGCTGTCGCGCGTCATGGATCACCTCGCCGGTCCCGGCGGCGGAGGCGGCGAGCCCGGCGAGGCCCTGGCCGCCGGCATCAGCGCCGAGCTGGCCAGGGAGGAGGCGGCTGCCCCGGTCACCCCGGCCGAGGCCGGGGGTGACGCCCTCGCGCTCTGGGGCACCGACCCGCTGCCGCTCTTTCCGCTCCAGCCGCCCCGCACGGGCCGTGAGCTGCTCGCCGACCACGTCACGGCGATGGTCTGCTGCTCCGCCGTCGACACGGCGGGCGCCGCCCCGGGCCTGGACTGGCTCGACGGCCCGGCCCTGCTGGTCGACGGCGTGCGCAGGGCCGATCTCGGCGGGCGCGTCCTCAGCCTGGTCGAGGGCGGCGACGCGGAGCCGCTGCGCTCGTGGCTGGCCTCCCTGGGCGTCCGCGCGGAGAAGCCCGTACGCCTCGTGTGAGACGGCCGGGGCCGGCCTGCTCGTCCCGGGCGGGCCCGCTCCCCCTCCCCGGACGAGCCGGTGCTCCCGCGCCGCGGCGCCCCATACCCGACGAGGCCCAGCAACCCGGCCCCGCCCGCGGCGAGCCCGCCTCCGGTGCGGCAGCGTCCCCGTCCCGCCCGGCGCCGGGCCCGCGCGCGCCGGCGAGGCAGTGCCCGCCCGCAGACTGCCGCGGCGCCCCATCCCCGACGAAGCGCGGCACCCCGGCCCGCCCCGGGATGGCCCGCCCCGGCGGCCCCGCCTCCCGATGAGCCCCACCCGCGATGAGCCCCACCCGCGACGAGCCCGCGCCGTCGGCGGACCGGCGCCCCGTCCACCGCCCCCCGCTCCCGCTCCCCCGACGGGCCCCCGATGAGGCTCCGATGAGGCTCCGATGAGGCTCCGATGAGGCTCCGCCCTCTCCCGCGGAACCGTCGCTCCCGAGTGGCCGAATGCGTTCCCTGTTTCCGCCACCGCCCGTTCCGTTTCACCCCCGTACGCGGGCATTTGGCCACCCGTGCCGCCCGCCGCCCGCCAGCCCCGCGTTCCGGAGTGGAACGTTCCGCTCCCGTCAATTCGCGACGAACGGTGACGGGCCACACGCGTTTTGTGATGTGCTGGTGTCCGGAGCCGACCGTCGATCGTGTCACTGACCGGTCAAACGGCCGTATTACCGTCGTACTACCGGCGCGTCGGCGCACGCATCGACGCGTGCATCAACATCCGTGCCCCCTACGGGCGCGGCGGCACGGAGGAGGGGCGCACCATGGGGGCGGACCAGATCCGGCGATGGGAATCGGGCGCTCTCGCCCACGCGGTCAGCGACCCGTTCGGCCAGGGCCCGCTGCCCTGGCTGCGCGGCAGCGAGAACTATCTCGACGACACCGGCCAGGTCGTCCCCTGGTACGCGGACCCGACGCTGGGCGCGGGCCGCAGCGGCGGCCCCCGTACCGCCGACGACGTACGGGGCCAGATCAAGGGCTTCGTCTCCAACGGCGCCGTGGCCCCGGGTGAGTCGATCGACTTCCACGTCACCGTCGACCCGCCGCAGGACTTCTTCGTCGACATCTACCGGATCGGGCACTACGGAGGCGACGGCGCCTTCAAGATCACCACCAGCCCGCGGCTCGCCGGCATCGTCCAGTCCCCGCCCCTCGCCGCCGACCGCACGGTCTCCTGCCACCACTGGTGGCTCTCCTGGCGGCTCCAGGTCCCGTCGTACTGGTCCCTCGGCGCCTACGTCGCCGTCCTCACCACGGTCGACGGCTACCGCTCCCACGTCCCCTTCACGGTCCGCGACAGCCACCCCGCCGATCTGCTCCTCCTGCTCCCCGACATCACGTGGCAGGCGTACAACCTCTATCCGGAGGACGGCCACACCGGCGCCAGCCTCTACCACGCCTGGGACGAGCAGGGACGGCTCCTCGGCGAGCAGGACGCCGCGACGACCGTCTCCTTCGACCGCCCCTACGCGGGCGCGGGCCTGCCCCTCCACGTGGGCCACGCCTACGACTTCATCCGCTGGGCCGAGCGCTACGGCTACGACCTCGCGTACGCCGACGCCCGCGACCTGCACGCGGGCCGCGTCGACCCCACCCGCTACCGGGGCCTGATCTTCCCCGGCCACGACGAGTACTGGTCCGCCCCCATGCGGACCACCGTCGAAGCCGCCCGCGACCAGGGAACCTCCCTCGTCTTCCTCTCCGCCAACTCCCTCTACTGGCAGGTGGAGCTGGGCCCTTCGGCCTCGGGCGTCCCCGACCGCCTCCTCACCTGCCGCAAGCGCCGTGGCCCCGGGCGCTCCGCGCTCTGGCGCGAGGCGGACAGGGCGGAGCAGCGGCTCCTCGGGATCCAGTACGCGGGCCGGGTCCCCGAGCCGCACCCCCTTGTCGTACGGAACGCCCACCACTGGCTCTGGGAGTCCGTAGGGGCGGCCGAGGGCGACGAGATCGCGGGGCTGGTCGCGGGCGAGGCGGACCGCTACTTCCCGCGTACGGCGCTGCCCGAGCACCAGGACCGGATCCTGCTCGCGCACTCCCCGTACCGCGACAGCGAGAACGCCCAGCGCCACCAGGAGACATCGCTCTACCGCGCCCCGTCCGGCGCGCTCGTCTTCGCCTCGGGCACCTTCGCCTGGTCCCCGGCGCTGGACCGCCCCGGCCATGTCGACCCACGGATCCAGCGTGCGACCGCCAACCTCCTCGACCGGATCTGCAAACGGGACTGACCGGGGCCGCCCGCGTTCAACCGGGACCGCCCGCGTTCAGCTCAAGCTCAGTCGCGGGTGGCGAGTTCCAGGGCCAGTTCCGCGCAGCGCACTCGGGCCGGGGAGAAGTCGTGGGGCAGCTTGGTGACCGCCTCGAACGCGCTCATGCCACCGTCCTTGGCATCCGGCTCCGGTGTGTCTTCGGCGTCCTCGGGGTGAGCGGTGTCCCAGGCGTCGAGGAAGGCTGTTTCGTCCTCCGCGATCCATGACTCTTCGATCATCGTCATCAGGGTCTCCTCGAAGGCGTGGCGCTGGGCGGCCGTCTCGGCGACGCGCGGGTCGTCGACGGCGACGGTGTCGTCGAGTGCTTCCTCGGCGGTGTCCACGCGGTCGGACTCGGCCCGGAGTTCGGGATGGGTGGCCAGCGCGATGAACCGGGATGCCTGCACGGCCGCGCCGAGAGGGCCGAAGATCCGCTCGGTGACGAGCAGGGTGTCCAGGTCCGCCTGGCGCAGCGAGCCCTCGGGAAGATTCTTCAGACGGCCGGTGACTTCCTCGGAGAGCAGGCCCATCCGGCTGCCCTCGGCACGCATCCGCTGCACGCGGGCCCGCTGGCGGGCCAGCTCCGCCTCCTGGGTGGCGAGGGCCTCCTCCAGCCGGGCCAGGGTGGCCTCGATGCCGTCACCTTCACTTTCGCCGGTCCCGGTCCCGGTGGTGGTGAAGGCCTCACGGATGTCGTCCAGGGCGATTCCCGCGTCGGCCATCTTCCGGATCCACAGCAGCCGGACCACGTCCTGGAAGCCGTAGCGGCGGCGGCCGTCGCCGCCCCGTCCGGGCTCGGGGATCAGGCCCATGTCGTGGTAATGCCGGATCGCCCGCGGTGTCGTGCCCACGAGGGCCGCCACGTCACCGATCTTGGACTGTCGCGACACGAAGAAGGACATGGGCATCAGTGAAGGGCCTTTCACAAACGAACGAGGACAGCTCCACCTGATCACATAACGCTACGGCAGGTGCAAGCCTGCACCTGCACTGCACCTGCCCGTCGAACCGTCCCGAACAGCACCAGCCAAGCCCCCCCGCCCGCGCCTTCGGCATCACCCTCGCGACCGCACCCATCGCGTGATCACGAAGCTACGGCCAACACCCGAGTTCAGGAACGGGCACTCAACCGGGACCGGCCGCGTTCAACCGTGGCCGTGGACCGACAGGACACACACCCGTCCGGCCACCCCTGCGAGCTGCGGCTTCCGGCATACGGGAGAATCAAGGCGATCTCCTAGATCGGACAGAACCACGGGGAGGAACCGTGTCCGGATTCGTAGAAAAGCCCGAGCCCGTTCAGGTGCCGGGTCTGGTGCACATCCACACCGGCAAGGTGCGCGATCTGTACCGGAACGAGGCGGGCGACCTCGTGATGGTCGCCAGCGACCGCCTGTCCGCGTACGACTGGGTCCTGCCCACCGAGATCCCGGACAAGGGCCGGGTCCTCACCCAGCTCTCGCTCTGGTGGTTCGAGCGGCTGACGGACCTCGTCCCGAACCATGTGATCTCCACCGACGTCCCCGCGGGCGCCCCCGCCGACTGGGCCGGCCGCACGCTCGTCTGCGAGTCGCTCGACATGGTCGCGGTGGAGTGCGTCGCGCGCGGCTATCTCACCGGCTCGGGCCTCGCCGAGTACCAGCAGACCCGTACCGTCTGCGGACTCGCGCTCCCGGCAGGGCTGGTCGACGGGTCCGAGCTGCCCGCCCCGATCTTCACCCCCGCCACGAAGGCGGCCGTCGGGGACCACGACGAGAACGTGTCGTACGACGAAGTGGTCCGCGTGATCGGCGCCGAGAACGCGTCCCTGCTGCGCCGGACGACCCTCGACGTCTACGGCCGGGCCCGGGACATCGCCCGCGACCGGGGGATCATCCTCGCCGACACGAAGTTCGAGTTCGGCTTCGACGGAGAACGCCTGGTGATCGCGGACGAGGTGCTGACGCCCGACTCCTCGCGCTTCTGGCCCGCCGACATCTGGGAGCCGGGCCACGCCCAGCCGTCGTACGACAAGCAGTACGTACGCGACTGGCTGACCTCGCCGGCCTCCGGCTGGGACCGTACGAGCGAGCGCCCGCCGCCCGCGCTGCCGCAGGAGATCGTGGACGCGACCCGGGCGAAGTACCTGGAGGCGTACGAACTCCTCACCGGCAAGAGCTGGTAGGGGCCCCGGACAGCGGAAAACCCCCGGCCGCTTCGGCCGGGGGTTTTCCGTTCTCTGAGCGGACGACCAGGTTCGAACTGGCGACCTCAACCTTGGCAAGGTTGCGCTCTACCAACTGAGCTACGTCCGCATGCGCCGCTGGGCTTCCGTACTGCTGCGCGGTGGCGCGTCGCCAACTATACCCAACCGCGCTCGCGGGCGAGACGCACCGCCGTATGCCGGTTCTCCGCCCCCAGCTTGGTGGCCGCGGACGAGAGGTAGTTCCGTACGGTCCCCTGCGACAGGGAGGCGCGCTCGGCGATCTCCGCGATCGGCGCACCGTCCACCGCCAGCTCCAGGACCTCGGCCTCGCGGGCGGTCAGCGGCGAGTCCCCGGCGGAGATCGCGTCGGCCGCCAACTCCTGGTCGATGAACCGGTTACCGGCGTGGACGGTACGGATGATCTCGGCGAGCTGCCGTGCGCTGACCGTCTTGGGCACGAAGCCGCGCACCCCGGCCGCCAGCGCCCGTTTGAGATGGCCGGGCCTGCCGTGGCTCGTCACGATCATCGTCCGGCAGCCGGGCAGTTCGGTGCGGAGGGATGTGGCGACTTTCACACCGTCCGCCCCCGGCATCTGGAGGTCCAGTACCGCGACGTCGGGGCGGTGGGCCAGCGCCATCGCCAGCGCCTCGGGCCCGGTGGCCGCCTCGGCGACGACGATCAGGTCGTCCTCCAGGGCGAGCAGCGCGGCGACGGCACCCCGGATCAGATGCTCGTCATCGGCCAGCAGCACCCGTACGGGAGCCGGCCCGGGCGCCCGGGAGCCGGGATCCTGGAAGCCGGGCACGGGCGACCCGGGCACGGGCACCGCGGCAGAGGGCCCGGAAGGCACGGACATCAGAGCGCCACCTCCGCGTCGGCGTCCGCGTCGGCGTCCTGGCCGGCGGTCCTCGGCGTCGGCCAGGGGCGTGGCTGCTCCTCCGGCAGCGGCACCCGCGCCGTCAGCCGGAAGCCGCTGCCGCCGCCGCTCCCCGTGGGGCCCGCCTCCAGCGTGCCGTCCACGGCGGCCAGCCGCTCCCTCAGCCCGGCGAGCCCGGACCCCTTCGCCCGCTGCCCGTCCCCGGCCGGGTCGGGCTCCGGCACTCCGTCGTTCTCCACGGTCAGAACCGCCTCCCAGCCACCACCGGAACCACCCTTCTCCAACGGCTGCTCCGACAGCCGTACGGTGCACCGCCGCGGGTCCCCGTGCCGCAGGACGTTCGTCGTCGCCTCGCGCACCACCCACCCCAGCGCGGACTGGACCCCGGCCGGCAGCCCGACGCCCCCGCCCCGCCCACCGGCCTTGCCCCCGTGGCCGCTCCGGTCGCTCCGGCCGCCGTTCGGCATTCCACCCTCGATCGTCTCGATCCCGTCGATCCGGCAGTCGATGCCCGCCGCCTCCAGCACGCCCCGGGCGCCTTCCAGTTCGGTGTGCAGATTGGCCTCACGGTAGCCGCGTACGACATCGCGCACCTCCCGCTGCGACTCCCGCGCGATCCGCTGGACCTCGGTCATCTGGGCCATCGCCTCCGGCCGGCCGCGCTGGGCGAGCTCCACCGCCAGTTCGCTCTTCAGCGCGATCACCGCCAGATTGCGGCCCATGACGTCATGCAGGTCACGGCCGAAGCGCAGCCGCTCCTCCGCGACCGCGAGCCGCGTCCTGAGCTCGTGCGCCCCGTCCAGTTGCCAGACGACGCCGACCAGCCAGACGGAGAAGACACCGGTGGCGGTGAGCAGCGAGCCCATGGCCAGGACCCCGATGAAGTTCACGACGGCCTGGCGCCATCCCGTTTCCAGCAGCAGGGTCGCGACGGCCGTCGACGCGGGCGCGCCGAGCAGGGCGTACGCCCGCTGCTCCGTCGTCCGCAGGCCCAGGACGATCGAGGCCACACCGAAGCCTCCGAGGGTCATCAGCAGGCCGGCGAACCCCCCGTCCTTGGGCACCGCACCGGTGTCGGCCAGTACGAGCAGCGCGAGGATCCCGGCCGCCGACAGCCCGCCCACGGCCAGCATCAGCCGTACGGGCTGCGGGCGCCGGCCCAGCCGCCACTCCATGGCCCGTACGGAGAGCACACAGCACAGCACGGAGTGCCCGACGAGGACCAGGGCCATCCAGGGCGGCTGCCGGCCGACGAGACTCGGCGTGACCGCCCCGATTTCGAGGCCCCCCAGCGCGTAGAACGTGTAGCGGGTGTACAGCTCCACCACCCGGGCGGAGTTGGTGGCGGACGCGCGGCGCAGGTTCCGCAGATCCCGCAGGTTCCGCAGCTTCCACGGACCGGTCGGTCTCGTCATGGCCAGGGTGTCCTTTCTCCCCGCTCGGCGGCTCACCCGCACGTGGTACGAAATCCGACACGCCCGAATCCGCGGCGTCTCAGCGGCGCGGCTCCCAGCGGAACCACCGCTGTACGGCAAGGACAGCGATCACGATCCAGGCCAGCGCGCTCAGCGCCGCGCCCATCAGATCGGAGCCGTCCGTACCACCCAGCCAGCCCGCCCTGACCAGGGTCATGACCCCCGTCACCGGCAGCAGTTCGCATATGGAGGCCACCCGGTCGGGCAGCACTTCCAGCGGTACGAACAGACCCGAGCCCACCACCGACACCAGGAAGAGCGGCATGGTGGTGATCTGGGCGCTCTCCACGGTACGGGTGAACGCCGATGTCGCGGCGGCCAAGGCACTGAGCAGCAGCAGCCCGGCCAGCAGCCCGCCGAGCAGCAGCAGCGGGTTGTCCGGCGCGCGCACGTCCAGGAACGCCACACCGCCCGCGATCATCAGGCAGGACTGCACGAAGGCGAGCACGACCGCCGGCAGCGCCGTACCGGCCAGGATCTCGCGGTCGGACGCCTCGATCGTACGGAGCCGCTTGAGCACCAGGTCCTCGCGCCGGGCCGTGTAGGCGGCGGAGAGGTTCGCGTACACGGCCATGATCAGCACCATGCCGATGCTGCCGGCCATCGCGACCTCGATACCGCTCAGCCCGACCTCGCCCAGGTCGACCTCCTTGAGCGACATCTTGATCGCGCCGATCATGGCCACCGGCACGATCAGCGCCGAGAAGAGCGCCGTCCTGTTCCGGATGAGCATGACGTACTCCGCCCGTCCGAGCGCCTTGAGCCGCCCGGCGACCGTTGTCCGCCTCCCGCCCGGCGGCTCGCTCCGCGCGCCGGCCCCGGCCAGGCCGTTCGTCCCGCTCGTCTTGGTGTCCGTGCCGCTGTCCGTCGTGCTCATCGTGTGTCCCCCGTCTCCGTACGCTGCGACGCGATGTCGAGAAATGCCTCTTCGAGGGAGGCGGAACGGGCGTCCAGCGCCTCCAGCTCCACGTCCGACTCCTCGGCCCAGCGCAGGAGTTCGGCCAGGTCCCGCTGGAGCCGCTGGGTACGTATCTCCATCTGCCCGTCGCCCTGCCCCGCCGCGCCCAGCGACAGCGGGAGCCGCCCGGCCGCGACGCCGGCGGGCAGGGTGAAGCGGATCCGCGCGGGCCGGGCCGCGGTCACCTCGGCCGGGGTGCCGGTGGCCACGATGCGGCCCTTGTGCATGATCGCCAGCCGGTCGGCGAGGGTCTCGGCCTCCTCCAGGTAGTGCGTGGTCAGCAGCACGGTGGTGCCGCCCGTCCGCAGCTCCCGCACCAACTCCCAGGTGTCGCGCCGCCCTTCGGCGTCCAGCCCCGTTGTCGGCTCGTCCAGGAAGAGCACCTCGGGCCGGCCGAGCAGGGCCAGCGCCAGGTCCAGGCGCCGCTTCTCGCCGCCGGAGAGCTGCTTGACCCGTACGCCCGCCCGGTGGCCCATCCCCACCAGCTCCAGCGCCTCACCGGCCGGTCGGGCGCCGCTGGTGCACCCCGCGCACATCCGCACCGTTTCCGTGACCGTGAGGTCGGAGGGGAAGCCGCCCTCCTGGAGCATCACGCCCACCCGCGGGCGTACGGTCGCCCGTTCGGTGTACGGATCGTGGCCCAGCACCCGGATCGCGCCGCCGCTGGGCCTGGCCAGGCCCTCCAGCAGCTCGACGGTGGACGTCTTGCCCGCGCCGTTCGTCCCGAGCAGCGCGAACAGCTCGCCGCGCGCCACGGAGAAGGAGATCCCGTCGACCGCCGTGAACCCGCCCGCGTACGTACGCCGCAGGTCGGCCACGTCGATCGCCGGGGTGGGGGCGCTGCCGTCGTCCCGGGGCGCCTGGGCCGAAACCTGCGTCGAAGCCTGAGTCATGTCTCCAGGGTTCCGGCGAAGCGGGCCGCTCGGCAGTGCGCGCTGTCACCGTCTCCGATGACATTTGTCATTTCCACGCGACGCACGAACGCGACGCACGAACGCGACGCACGAAGAAGGCCCTGGTCCGGAGACCAGGGCCTTCATTTCTGAGCGGACGACCAGGTTCGAACTGGCGACCTCAACCTTGGCAAGGTTGCGCTCTACCAACTGAGCTACGTCCGCATCGCATCGGCTGAGCGACGCGTCCATCACTGTACCTGATCCATTGGGCCGGACCAGAAGTGATGTAGAGCGGGTGACAGGAATTGCACACTGCGCCTCCCCCTTGGAAAGGGGGCGTTCTACTACTGAACTACACCCGCACGCTGCCTGGGCTTCGGCTTTTCGGCCTTGCCCCTCGGCGTGTTCCAAACTCTAGCCGATCAGAGGGGGTGCTGTGCAACTCGGTGCGCGCACAGGTCACTCGACCGGCTCCGCCCGGCGCGTACCGGGGCTCCGGCCGGGGGTGCGGACCCCGCGTGTGCCGGGGCGCGAACCGGGATGCGGGCCACGACACGGACCCCGGCACGGAACCCCGGTGCGCGCCCCGGCGTACGGGCCTGGCACACGCCCGGCGGTACCCGTCGCTCAACTCGCCTCGTGGAACGCCTCGTACACCCGCTTCGGGATCCGGCCGCGCGCCGGCACCTCGACCTTGTGGGACTGGGCCCACGCGCGCACCGCCGCCGGGTCGGGCGCGAGCGCCGTGTGCCGGTAGGTGGAGCGGGCCCTGCCGCGCTTGCTGCCATTTGTCTGCTTTCGGCCGGCCGCCATGAAGGGCGCCAGGGCCTTGCGCAGTTTCTTCGCGTTGGCGGGATTGAGGTCGATCTCGTACGACTTCCCGTCCAGGCCGAACGCGACCGTTTCCGCCGCTTCCCCGCCATCGATGTCGTCGGAGAGCGTGACCACTACGCGCTGCGCCACGGATACAGGTCCTTTCTTGCGGTACCGCCTGCGCCTGAACGTGCCCGACATGTGCGGGAAACGTGTTGACGTGCGGTGATACCGGCCTTCCGGCTGTTATGGGGCAATGCTTCTTTCCGCTGTATTCCTTTGTACAGCGAAAGGGGGCGCATTGTGAAGCCCAGCCAATTACATCAGCGTGTCCCTCGGCAATGGCCGACGAGATTTTTTCCCGGAATTTTCCCCGGCGTTGTCCCGTGCGGGTCCCATCGGCCTCAGTGTTCGCGAGGATCCGGAAAACGGACATATCTACCCGCGTAGATTCTCAGGCCGGGTACGCTGAGGTACCTCGGGGGGTCTGGGGGATTCCCCGGAGAACGCAACAGCGAGAACCAGCCGCACCACACCACCGGGAGTGCACGTGGCACGCGTCGTAGTCGACGTCATGCTCAAGCCGGAGATCCTCGACCCGCAGGGCCAGGCGGTGCAGCGCGCACTGCCCCGCCTGGGCTTCGAGGGTATCGCCGACGTCCGTCAGGGAAAGCGCTTCGAGCTGGAGGTGGCGGGGCCGGTCGACGAGGCCGCCCTCGCCCGCATCCACGAGATGGCCGAAACCTTTCTGGCCAACACCGTCATCGAGGACTTCGTCGTGAAGATCGACGAGTCCGTCGCCGCCGCCCCGACCGCAGCGGCCGAGGGGTCGAAGTGACGTCTCGTATCGGAGTCGTCACCTTCCCCGGCACGCTCGACGACCGGGACAGCCTGCGCGCCGTCCGTATCGCCGGTGCCGAGCCCGTATCGCTCTGGCACCGCGACAAAGACCTCCATCAGGTCGACGCGGTTGTCCTCGCGGGCGGTTTCAGTTACGGCGATTATCTGCGGGCCGGAGCCATCTCCCGGTTCTCGCCGGTGATGGAAACGATCATTGAGCAGGCGAAGGCCGGTATGCCGGTTCTCGGCATCTGCAACGGCTTCCAGATCCTCACGGAGTCGCATCTCCTTCCGGGCGCCATGCTCCGCAACAACCATCTCCACTTCATCTGCCGCGATCAGAAACTGCGGGTGGAGAGTGCGGACACCGCCTGGACCGCGGATTATTCCGCCGGTCAGGAAATCTCCGTACCGCTCAAGAACATCGACGGCCGGTACGTCGCCGACGAGCGCACGCTGGACGAGCTGGAGTCCGAGGGCCGGGTCGCCTTCCGCTACCTGGACGGGAACCCGAACGGTTCGCTGCGCGACATCGCCGGAGTCACCAACGCGGCGGGCAACGTCGTCGGCCTCATGCCGCACCCCGAGCACGCCGTGGAGCCGCTGATCGGTACGGGCCGTACCGACGGCCTCGGATTCTTCACCTCGATCCTGAAGAAGCTGGTAAGCGCCTGATGACCATCAAGAACCTCGACACGGTCAAGCACGCGACCGGTACCCCCGACGCCGACCAGCCCTGGAAGGAACTCGGCCTCAAGGAGGACGAGTACGCCCGGATCCGCGAGATCCTGGAGCGCCGTCCCACCGGCGCCGAGCTGGCCATGTACTCCGTCATGTGGTCCGAGCACTGCTCGTACAAGAGCAGCAAGGTGCACCTGAGGCAGTTCGGCGAGAAGGCCCCCGCCAGCGACGCGATGCTCGTCGGCATCGGCGAGAACGCGGGCGTCGTGGACGTCGGCCAGGGGTACGCGGTCACTTTCAAGGTCGAGTCGCACAACCACCCCTCGTACATCGAGCCCTACCAGGGCGCGGCCACCGGCATCGGCGGCATCGTCCGCGACATCCTCGCCATGGGCGCCCGCCCCGTCGCCGTCGTGGACCCGCTGCGCTTCGGCGCGGCCGACCACCCCGACACCAAGCGGGTGCTGCCCGGGGTCGTCGCGGGCATCGGCGGTTACGGCAACTGCCTCGGTCTGCCGAACATCGGCGGCGAGGTCGTCTTCGACGCCTGCTACCAGGGCAACCCGCTCGTCAACGCCGGCTGCATCGGTGTGATGAAGCACGAGGACATCCACCTCGCGAAGGCGTCGGGCACGGGCAACAAGGTGATCCTGTACGGCGCCCGCACGGGCGGCGACGGCATCGGCGGCGTCTCGGTGCTGGCCAGCGAGACCTTCGAGTCCACCGGTCCGGCCAAGCGCCCGGCCGTGCAGGTCGGCGACCCCTTCCAGGAGAAGCTCCTCATCGAGTGCACCCTGGAGATCTTCGCCGAGAAGCTCGTCGACGGCATCCAGGACCTCGGCGGCGCCGGTCTCTCCTGTGCGACGAGCGAGCTGGCGTCGGCCGGTTCCGGCGGGATGCGGGTCGAGCTGGACACCGTACCGCTGCGTGACGCGACCCTCTCGCCCGAGGAAATCCTCATGAGCGAGTCGCAGGAGCGCATGTGCGCGGTCGTGGAGCCCGGCAAGGTCGACCGCTTCATGGAGATCTGCGAGAAGTGGGACGTCATCGCCACGGTCATCGGTGAGGTGACCGAGGGCGAGCGCCTGGAGATCTTCTGGCACGGCGAGCAGATCGTCGACGTACCGCCGCGCTCCGTGGCCCACGACGGTCCGGTGTACGAGCGGCCCTACGCGCGCCCCGACTGGCAGGACGCCCTCCAGGCGGACGACGCGAACAAGCTGCCCCGCCCGGCCACCTCGGCCGAGCTGCGGGAGCAGGTGCTGAAGCTGATCGCGTCGCCGAACCAGGCGTCGAAGGCGTGGATCACCGACCAGTACGACCGCTTCGTCCAGGGCAACACGGTGCTGGCGCAGCCCGAGGACGCCGGCATGGTCCGGATCGACGAGGAGTCGAACCTCGGCGTGGCCATGGCGACCGACGGCAACGGCCGCTTCGCGAAGCTCGACCCGTACACGGGCGCGCAGCTCGCGCTGGCCGAGTCGTACCGCAACGTGGCCGCCTCCGGCGCCACACCGCTCGCCATCTCGAACTGCCTGAACTTCGGCTCGCCCGAAGACCCGGCCGTGATGTGGCAGTTCGCCGAGGCGACGCGCGGACTGGCCGACGGCTGCCTCCAGTTGGGCACCCCGGTGACCGGCGGGAACGTCTCGCTCTACAACCAGACGGGCGAGACGGCGATCCACCCGACGCCGGTCGTGGCCGTGCTCGGCGTGATCGACGACGTCAACCGCCGTACGCCGATCGCCTTCGCGGCGGAGGGCCAGCTCCTCTACCTGCTCGGTGACACGCGCGAGGAGTTCGGCGGCTCGGCCTGGTCCCAGGTCGTCCACGACCACCTCGGCGGGCTGCCGCCGGCCGTGGACCTCGACCGCGAGAAGCTGCTCGGCGAGATCCTGATCTCGGCGTCCCGCGACGGCATGATCGACGCGGCGCACGACCTGAGCGACGGCGGTCTGATCCAGGCGGTGACGGAGTCCTGCCTGCGCGGCGGGCGTGGCGCGCGGCTGGTCGTACCGGACGGGCTCGACGCCTTCACGTTCCTGCTCAGCGAGTCGGCGGGCCGCGCGGTCGTCGCCGTACCGCGCAGCGAGGAGCTGCGGTTCACCGACATGTGCGGGGCGCGCGGGCTGCCCGTCACCCGGATCGGGGTCGTGGACGGCGAGGAGATCGAGGTCCAGGGCGAGTTCAGCATCCCGCTGGGCGAGCTGAAGGACGCGCACGAGGCGACGATTCCGGCGCTGCTGGCCTGAGCGCGGGTCAACCACCAGCGGGTCAACCACCAGGAGGGGAACGCACCATGGCGTACGAGTACAAGGTCGTCACATTCAGGGAATCGCTCATCGGCGACGCCCTGGACGGCGACAAGCTGGAGAAGATCCTCAACAAGCACGCCGAGGACGGCTGGGCGCTGAAGTCGGTCACGGCGGCGGACGTCAAGGGCCGGATCGGCCCGGGTGCGGTCGAAGGCCTGCTGCTGACGCTGGAGCGCACGCGCGAGGCGTGACCGTATGAGCGTATGACGGCGTGACGCCCTCGACTGTGCCCCCGTCCCGGGTTTTCCGGGACGGGGGCACAGTCGTCCGTGCTGCCTGTTGCTGTCGGTGCGTGCGTAGGGGCGCCCTGGGTTTCGAGGGATTACGTAATTACGTAGTATCGACGCATGGGACTTGAGGAGCGCGTCGCCGAACTGGAGCGCAGGCTCGCGGCGCTGGAGCGCGGCGACCGCGAACGAGACGGGGCGGGCGGCGAGAGCCGTACGGAGCCACGCCTCCCCGACGGCGACCTCTGGGCGCTGGGACTCCTCAAGTCGGAGCTGGCGAAGACCGGTTCGCCGGGCGGGGGCGTGCTCTACACCGGCTCGGTGCGGCTCCCGGCGGGGGAGAGGTACGAGTGGCAGTACGGCGCGCTCACCGACGGTCTGCTCGACGCCGACTGGTCGCTGACCGCCGAGTCCTTCGCCGCGCTCGGCCACCCGGTGCGGCTGCGCCTCCTGCACGAGATCCTCGGCGGCTGGCGCACGACGGCCGAACTGGCCGACCTGGACGAGCTGGGCACCACCGGCCAGATCTACCACCACCTGCGCCAACTGACCGGCGCGGGCTGGCTGCACACGCCGGGCCGCGGCCGGTACGAGGTCCCGGCCGCCCGGGTCGTACCGCTGCTGGTGATGATCACCGCGGCGGGCCCGTAGCCGCCGCAGCGCACCCGACCGACCACAGGGGGAACGAGACGATGTCCGCAAGCGAAGCGGAAGAGGTAAGGCAGAACCGCCGGAACCGGGGGGCGGCCATGGTGGCCTTCCGGCTGTCCTGGCTGGTGTTCTGCCTCCTGGTCCTCGCCGGGGCCTTCGCCGATCTGCCGTTCAGCTACTGGTGGACGTGGCTGCCGGCCGGGACCGGCATCGCGCTGCTGGTCTGGATGGGGCGTACGGCACGGGCCCAGCACGCGGTGCGCCCGCCGGCGCTGGAGGTGGACGCGCCGGTCAGGGGCCGCTGGTCGGCGGTGAACAGCCCGGCGGACAAGGTGCCGAGCCATGGGACGTACGGGTACGGCCAGGCGTACGCGATCGACATCGTGGCGGACCCGGAGTCCGACCCGGACCCGGACCCGCGCCCGGATCCGGCCACGGCCCCGGAATCCCCCGGGTCGTCCCCGTCGTCCCCGTCGCTCTCCCGCCCGGCCTTCGCGTGGCTGTGGCCGATCGCCCGCCGCAACCGCGACTTCCCGGCCTTCGGTGAACCGCTCCTCGCGGTGGCCGACGCGACGGTCGTCCGCGCCTCCGACGGCCAGCGCGACCACCTCAGCCGGAACTCGCTGCCCGCGCTGGTCTACCTGATGCTCTTCGAGAGCGCCGTACGGGAGATCGGCGGCGCGCACCGGATCGTCGGCAACCATGTGGTCCTCGACCTGGGGGACGGTACGTACGCGATGTACGCCCATGTCCAGCGCGGCTCGCTCCAGGTCCGTGCGGGCGACCGCGTCGGGACGGGCCAACTCCTGGGCCGTTGCGGTAACTCCGGCAACTCCACCGAGCCGCATGTCCACTTCCAGCTCATGGACCACCCGGATCTGAACGTCGCCCGCGGCCTCCCGTTCCGCTGGCGGGAGATCGGTGTTCCGCCGAACGGCGGGCACTTCGTGGCGTACGGCACCGGCACCGGCACCGGCACCGGCACCGGCACCGGCACGGGCGCTGACACCGGCACGGGCGCTGACACCGACGCGGGGTGAAGGAGCACGAGGAGGAGGGCTGAGCGGCGACCACCACGGCCGCCGCTCAGCCCTCCCTTCCGTGCCGTCAGGCCGTCAGGCCGCCGGGCCTTCGGCCAGCCCCAGCAGCGTGCCCGCCGCGAGGGCGACACGGTCGGGGAGGTCGGCCAGGGTGACGTGCTCGTGACGGGCGTGCGCCCCGTCGCCGAGGGCACCCATGCCGCAGAGGACCGGGCGGCCGAGGGCGGCGACGAAGTTCGCGTCGCTGCCGCCGCCGACGTACAGCTCGGCCAGCGGCTCCCGCAGGTGCGTCGCGACCCCGTCCACCAGCGCGAAGAGCCGGCGGCCCGCGTCGCCGGGCCGCATCGGCGGGCGGTTCCAGCCGCCGCCGAGAGTGAGGGTGACCCGGGGGTCCGTGGCGGACAGGCCCGCGAGGACGCCGTCCATCCGCTCGATCTCCTCCCGCGTACTGACACGGATGTCCACGAGGCAGGTCGCCTCGCCCGCGATGACGTTGCGCGCCGTACCGCCGCTGATACGGCCGACGTTGACGGTCGTCCCCTGTTCCGGGTCGGCGGCGGCGACCAGGTCCCGGATGACGTCGGCCAGTCCGTGGATGGCGCTGGCGCCCTTGGCCGGGTCGAGGCCTGCGTGGGCCTCCAGCCCCGTCGTCGTGAGGGTGAAGATGCCGACGCCCTTGCGGCCGGCCTTGATCCCCCACGTACCGCCGGGTTCCATGACCAGCGTGGCGACGGCGTCCTCCGTGGCCCGTTCGATGAGCGGCCGGGAGACGACGCTGCCGGTCTCCTCGTCGCCGTTGAACACGAAACGCACGGTGGGCCGGGGCAGTCCGAGGACGCGCAGCGCGCGCAGCGCCCAGATCCCCTGCGCCAGACCGGCCTTCATGTCGAAGACCCCCGGGCCCGAGACGATGCCTTCGGCGAGGGTGAACGGCCGGTCGGCGACGGTGCCCGCCGGCCACACGGTGTCGTAGTGGCCGACGACGGTGACCGTACCGCCGGAGTCGCCGTCGTACTCGGCCTCGATGACGTCGCCGTGACCGGGGTGGCGGTGTCGTACCGTACGGCTCGGCTCGCCCAGCCGTACGGACAGCAGCTCCAGGATCAGATCGGCGGTGGCGTCGAGGAGGGGTTTGTCCGCGCTGGGCGACTCCTGTTCCACCAGGCGGCGCAGATCGGTGAGGTAGCCGTCCCGTTGCTCCCGCTCGTCGCACCAGGACGCGATACGGGAGAGCGCGGCGCGGTCGGGGCCGTGGGGGGAGTGCGGCATGGGGGCGGGTGCGGGTACCGGCATGGTGTGCGTGGTTCTCCGAATTCTCGTGGACGGGTGGGTGGTCGGGTGGCCGGGCCGAGCGGTCAGTGCGTCGGCGCTCCCGGGCCGAACGGCAGGCCGAGCACGTACCAGGCCAGGAAGAGCAGCGTCCATACGACGAGCATCGACAGCGCGACCGGAAGCGTCAGGGACATCAGGGTGCCGATGCCCGCCTTGGGGCGGTAGCGGCGTACGAAGCCCAGACAGAGCACGAAGTACGGGCTCATCGGGGTGATGGGGTTGGTACAGGAGTCGGCGATCCGGTACAGCGCCCAGGTGGTCTCGGGGGCGACCTTCAGCAGCATCAGCATGGGCACGAACACCGGCCCGATCAGCGCCCACATGGCGGAACCGCTGGTGAGGACCAGGTTCAGCACGCTGACGAGGAGGATGACGCCGACGAAGATGACCACGATCGGCACACCGGAGGAGTCCAGCAGCTCCGCCCCGGTGATGGCCATGACCTCGCCGATCGAGGTCCACTTGAAGTAGGCGAGGAACTGCGAGATCGCGAAGAACAGCACCAGGATCGGGGTGAGTTCGCGCAGCCCCAGCGCCATCATGTCCGGGATGTCCTTCGCCGTACGGACGACTCCCACCACGCGGCCGTACGCGACGCCGGTCGCGAAGAAGAGCAGCGCCAGGAAGACGGCGATGTTGTGGACGAGCGGCGAGTCGATGACGGCGCCGTGCTCGCCGCGCAGGGGTGAGCCGGCGGGCAGGGCCGCCGCGGCGATGGCGGCCAGCAGGGCGAGGGCGGTGATCCCGGCGGCGCGCAGCCCGCGGCGCTCGTCGTCCGTCAGGGACAGATCGGGCAGCTCCTCGGCGGCTCCGGTGGCTTGGGCGGCTTCGGAGGTCTCCGAGGCCGCGGAAGCCTTCCCGGCCTTCGCCTCTTCCCGGGCCTTCCCCGCTTCCCCGGCCTTCCCCGCTTCCCCGGCCTTCGCCTCCTCCCGGGCCTCCGCCGCGTCGTCCGCCGCCATCATCGCCACCCGCCGGGTCAGCAGCGTCTCCGCGACCAGGGTGATGACCAGTGCCAGAACGACGGACGAGACGAGCGAGAAGAAGTAGTTGGCGACCGGGGTGACCGTGTACGCGGGGTCGATGGTGTGTGCCGCCGCCGTCGTCAGCGCGGCCAGTGTGGCGTCCGAGGGCGTGACCAGCGGGCTGGCGGCGTGCCCTCCCGAGACCGCGACGAAGGCGACGACCGCGCCCAGCACGGGGTTGCGCCCGACGGAGCGGTAGGCGATCGCGCCCAGCGGGATCATCACCACGAACGCCGCGTCGGAGGCGATGTGGGCGACCATCCCGGTGAGCGCGATCATGAAGGTGACGGCCCGGACCGGGACCTTCGCGAGCGCGGCCCGCAGCATGGCGGTGAGGAGCCCGGCCCGGTCGGCGACCGATACGCCGAGCATGACGACGAGGACGACCCCCAGCGGCGGGAACGTCGCGTAGTTGTCGATCAGGCCGTCGAGCATCATCGTCACGCCCGCGTCGGAGACCAGGCTCCGTACCGCGACCGTCGCGCCGTCCGTGGGCGATTCGGCGGAGACCCCGAGGCCGTGCAGCGCCCAGCTCAGGACGAGCAGCACCGCGCTGAGGATCACGAACAGCCAGAAGGGGTGGGGCAGCCGGTTGCCGACGCGTTCGATGACACCGAGCACCCGCAGCGTGACCGCCACCGAGCCGGACACCGGGCCCGGGGCGGTGGCCTCGGCGGCGCCCGCCCCCGGGTCCGCCGAGGGGTCCTTCGGGCGGTCCTCCGTCGTCCTGGTCACCACATCGGTCCCTCTCTTCTCACGGAATGGCGCATTGGTTCGCCATCAGACTCCAAGATGAAAGATTGTGTCAATGGTCCTGTTGTCCTCGGTTGTTTCGCTCTCGTAACTTCCTGATGATGAAGTGGCTCAACGGGGGCAGCGGCTAGGATCAGGAGATGCCGCCGCCGTCAGCTCTTTCCTCACCCACCGCCTCCACCGCCGCAACGCGGCGATCATCGGCGCGTCCGGAGGAACGGCTGCTCGACGACGTCGACCTCGATCTCGTCGCCGCCCTCCAGCTCGCCCCCCGCACCCCGGTGAACGCCCTCGCCGAAGTGCTGGACAGCTCGCCGAGCACCATCGCCCGCCGCCTCGCGCGGCTGCGCGCCGAGCGGCTGCTCCGCGTGGTGGGCCGGCTGGACTGGCCGCTGATCACCACCGAGAACCCGCGGCAGGTGTGGATCACGTGCGAGCCGGGCCGCTCCCAGGAGGTCGCGCGGCGCATCCTCGAACTGGCCGAGGTGCAGACCCTGCTGCTGACGACCGGCAGCGCCGACCTCTACTGCAGCGTCTACCCCCTCCTCGGGACCGATATCTTCGACCTGCTGACCCACCGGCTGCCCGGCATCCCCGGCATCGTCTCCACCGAGTCCCAACTGGTCCTGCGCGCCTACACCATGGGCCAGAGCTGGCGGCTCCACCGGCTCGACGACGAGCAGACCGGGCGGCTGCGCGAGCACGCCGTGCAGATCACCCAGGAGCGCAGGACCTCGCCCGACCAGCTCTCCGAGGTGGAGCGGCGCACCCTGGAGCTGATGGTGGACAACGGCCGGATCCCGGCCGCCGACATCGCCCGCGAGCTGGACGTCAGCCGCTCGACGGCGTACCGCACCTCGCAGGCGCTCCTGGAGTCCGGCGCCCTCTGGCCGCGCGTGGAGATCGAACCGGCCGTGCTGGGCTACCCGCTCACCGCCGTGCTCTCCCTCACGGTGCTCCCGCAGGCGATCCCCCGCCTGCTGGACACCCTGGGCGGGCACCCGTCGGCGCGGTACGTCTCGATGGTGGCCGGGTCCACCTCGGTGATCCACCACGGCGTCTTCCGGGACGAGGAGGACCTGGCCGACTTCATCACCACGGATCTGGGGGCCTTCCCCGAGGTCACGCGGGTCAACACGTGCGTGGGCGTGCGCGTGCTGCGCCGCCACTGGACGGCGCGGGACGGGGTACGGCTCGGGGACAGGGTGCGGCTCGGGGACAGGGGCGACGGCTTCCTGCGGAGCGCGCCCGCGCAGTAACGTATCCGCGCGCCCGTCCGGCCGCGCGCAGGCATTAGCCTCCCCCCATGCCACCTGCCAAGAAGCGCGCCCGCAGCTACGACTCCGCCAAGATCCGGGCGGCCGTCGTGGCCCAGTTCGGGAACGTGCGGGAGGCGGTCGGACAGCTCACGCCCGAGCAACTCGCGCTGGACTGCGGGCTCGGGGAGTGGACCGTACGGGAGCTGGCCGCGCATCTGTGCATGGCCGTCGAATCCGTCAACCGCGCCATCGAGCAGGAGTGGCCGGCCCAGGGCCAGGACCAGCGGGGCGAGCCCGTCACCCTCGCCGGCTGGCCCTTCGCCACCGCCGCGCACGCGGGCGCCATCGCGGAGGGCGTCCAGGAGTACGCCGCGTCCGCGCCCCTGGACGAGCTGTTCGCCCGTACCGCCGCGCGGCTCGACGCCCTGCTGCCCGGCGCGGACGACGACCAGGTGGCGGCGATCCGGCTCGGGCCGATGCGGCTCGGGGACCATCTCGTCACCAGGACCGTCGAGCTGGTCGTCCACACCGACGACCTCAACCGGGCCACCGGGCTCGCCGTGCCGTTCGACCGGCAGGCGCTCGCCGCCTGTACGCGGGTGCTCGCCGACGCGCTCGCCGTGAAGGCGCCCGGCGCGTCGACCGAGGTACGGGTGCCGCCGTACGCCGTCGTGCAGTGCGTGGCCGGGCCGCGCCACACCCGGGGGACCCCGCCCAACGTCGTGGAGACCGATCCGCTGACCTGGATCCGGCTGGCCACCGGCCGTACGGGCTGGCGCGAGGAGGTCGAAGCGGCGCGGGTCAGCGCGAGCGGGGAGCGCGCGGATCTCGGCGGTCTGCTCCCGCTGATGGGGTGAGGTCCGGCGGGACGCGCGGGGGAGGCGGAACCGTACCGCGCCCTTCCCCGTCCCAGCGGTATGCGGAAACAGAAGATCATCCACGGCATCCACGGCACCCACAACGGTCACGGCGCGCGCCTCACGCACATCGCCGCCGTCACCACCGCCGCGCTGCTCGCGCTGACCGCCTGCGGCACCGAGACCAAGGACGGCTCCGGCTCCGGCGCCGGGAGCGGCACCGGCAACCGCGACGGCGGCCGGGCCGTGCAGACCGAGCTGCCGCTCACCGGTGTCCACTGGCGCGTCGACAGCGTCACCAGGGACGGCGAGAAGACCGCCGCGCCCCCGGGCGCCGGCGTGGAGATCAGCTCCGAGGGCCGGGCCAGCGCCCAGACCGGCTGCAACCACGTCAGCGCGCCCGTCACCATCCGGGACGACGTCATCACCATCGGCGACAAGGAGGCCACGCTGATCGGGTGCGACAAGGAGGCGGACGGCTTCGAGAAGGCGCTCGACGGCGCGCTCTCCGGGAAGCTCACCGCCGAACTCCAGGACGGCAAGAAGCTCACCCTCACCACGGCGGACGGCGACACGATCGCGCTGACCTCGGAGGAGCCCGCGCCCTTCGCCGGAACGAAGTGGACGGTCGACTCGCTCACCGGGAAGGACACGGCGACCTCCCTGCCCAAGGGCGCCGAGGGCAAGGCGTTCTTCACGTTCACTGTGAGTAAGGAGGCGCAGGCCGGCAAGGACGGGGAACGGCCCGGCACCGTCGAGGGCAGCCTCGGCTGCAACCGCTTCAAGGCCCCCGCCACCGTCTCCGGTACGACCCTCACCCTCGGCCGGCTCACCGCCACCCGCATGCTCTGCCCCGGACCCGCGATGACCCTGGAACGCCAGGTGCAGAAGGTGCTGGAGGGCGAGGTCACATATGAGCTGCGCCACCGTTCCGTCACCCTCAGGACCGCGGAAGGAGAGGAGATCGGGGCCACCGCGACCGTCCCCGAGAAGTAACCGGGAGGCCGCCGGAAGGGCCCGCGAGGGCCCCCTTCCGTATCCCCAATTCGGACCAGTGGTCGATCTCGCCTACACTCGGTGGCGTGCCTCGTGGTGATGGACGACTCAACCACGACCTGCTCCCCGGAGAGAAAGGCCCCCAGGACGCTTGCGGCGTCTTCGGAGTCTGGGCCCCGGGCGAAGAGGTCGCCAAGCTCACCTATTTCGGACTGTATGCCCTACAGCACCGTGGACAGGAGTCCGCGGGCATCGCAGTGAGCAACGGGTCCAAGATCCTGGTTTTCAAGGACATGGGCCTCGTCTCACAGGTCTTCGACGAAACCTCCCTCAGCTCCCTCGTGGGGCATATCGCGGTGGGCCACGCCCGCTACTCCACCACCGGAGCCTCGGTGTGGGAGAACGCGCAGCCGACCTTCCGGGCCACGGCCCACGGCTCCATCGCGCTCGGCCACAACGGCAACCTGGTCAACACCGCCCAGCTCGCCGGGATGGTCGCCGACCTGCCCAAGGAGAACGGCCGGACGACGCGCGTCGCCGCCACCAACGACACCGACCTGGTCACGGCCCTGCTGGCCAGCCAGTCGGACGCCGAAGGCAAGCCCCTCACGGTCGAGGAAGCCGCCGCCAAGATCCTGCCCGATGTCCAGGGCGCCTTCTCGTTCGTCTTCATGGACGAGCACACCCTGTACGCCGCCCGTGACCCGCAGGGCATCCGCCCGCTCGTCCTCGGCCGGCTCGAACGCGGCTGGGTCGTCGCCTCCGAGGGCGCGGCCCTCGACATCTGCGGCGCCTCCTACGTACGGGAGATCGAGCCCGGCGAGCTGATCGCCATCGACGAGAACGGCCTGCGGACCCAGCGATTCGCGGAAGCGAAGCCCAAGGGCTGCGTTTTCGAGTACGTATACCTGGCCCGTCCCGATACGGACATCGCCGGTCGTAATGTCTACCTCTCCCGGGTCGAGATGGGCCGGAAACTGGCCAAGGAAGCGCCGGCCGAGGCGGACCTGGTCATAGCCACGCCCGAGTCCGGCACCCCCGCCGCCATCGGGTACGCGGAGGCCAGCGGCATCCCGTACGGATCCGGGCTGGTCAAGAACGCGTACGTCGGCCGGACCTTCATCCAGCCGTCCCAGACCATCCGCCAGCTCGGCATCCGACTGAAGCTGAATCCGCTGAAGGAAGTCATCCGAGGCAAGCGCCTGGTGGTCGTCGACGACTCGATCGTCCGCGGCAACACCCAGCGCGCCCTCGTCAAGATGCTCCGCGAGGCGGGCGCCGCCGAGGTCCACGTCCGGATCTCGTCCCCGCCGGTCAAGTGGCCCTGCTTCTTCGGCATCGACTTCGCCACCCGCGCGGAGCTGATCGCCAACGGCATGACGGTCGAGGAGATCGGTATCTCCATGGGCGCCGACTCGCTCTCGTACATCTCCCTCGACGGGATGATCGAGGCGACCACGATCGCCAAGCCCAACCTCTGCCGCGCGTGCTTCGACGGCGAGTACCCGATGGCCCTCCCCGACCCCGAACTGCTCGGCAAGCAGCTCCTGGAGACCGAGCTGGCGGCGGGACCGGCCGGTACCGCCGCGTCGGAAGCGCTGCGCAGGCCGTAGCGGCGGGACCGTCCCGGCCTCTCCGCATGATGTTCGACGACCTCACGACGACAGGAAAGTACCCAGCCATGTCCGAAACGACTACTGGTGCCAGCTATGCCGCCGCGGGCGTCGACATCGAAGCCGGTGACCGCGCGGTCGAGCTGATGAAGGAGTGGGTGAAGAAGACCCGGCGCCCCGAGGTCCTCGGCGGCCTCGGCGGCTTCGCCGGCCTCTTCGACGCCTCCGCCCTCAAGCGCTACGAACGCCCGCTCCTCGCCTCCGCCACCGACGGCGTCGGCACGAAGGTCGACCTCGCCCGCAAGATGGGCGTGTACGACACGATCGGCCGCGACCTCGTCGGCATGGTCGTCGACGACCTCGTCGTCTGCGGCGCGGAGCCCCTGTTCATGACCGACTACATCTGTGTCGGCAAGGTCCACCCCGAGCGGGTCGCCGCCATCGTCAAGGGCATCGCCGAAGGCTGTGTGCTGGCCGGCTGCGCCCTGGTCGGCGGCGAGACCGCCGAGCACCCCGGACTCCTCGGCGAGGACGACTTCGACGTCGCCGGCGCCGGTACGGGCGTGGTCGAGGCGGACCGGCTGCTCGGCGCGGATCGCATCCGTACGGGGGACGCGGTCATCGCGATGGCGTCCTCAGGACTTCACTCGAACGGGTACTCGCTCGTCCGCCACGTGGTCTTCGACCGGGCCGGCTGGTCGCTGGAGCGCGAGGTCCCCGAGTTCGGCCGCACGCTCGGCGAGGAGCTCCTGGAGCCCACCAAGATCTACTCGCTGGACTGCCTGGCCCTCACCAGGACGACCGACGTGCACGCGTTCAGCCACATCACCGGCGGCGGCCTGGCGGCCAATCTCGCCCGGGTGATCCCGGACGGCCTGCACGCCACGGTGGACCGCTCGACGTGGACGCCCGGCGCGGTCTTCGACGTGATCGGCACGGCGGGCCAGGTGGAGCGCCTGGAGCTGGAGAAGACGCTGAACATGGGCGTGGGCATGATGGCCGTCGTCCCGGCGGAGTCCGCCGACGCCGCGCTCACCACGCTCGCCGACCGCGGGGTGGACGCCTGGGTCGCCGGAGAGATCACCGAGCGGGCGGACCACTCCACCGGAGCGGCGCTGACCGGCGACTACGCGAGCTGACGTGGTGTCCCGTGCCGGCCACCGAGCTCACCCGGCCGGCACGGAACCGCCCGGGCGGAGCAGAAGCGCGCGGACAGCACAGAACCCGGTCCAGGGCTGCGGGCCCCGGACCGGGCCGGATGCTGATGACGAGCTGACGCTCGGGATGTACGGACGTCAAGCGCCGCGGCGCCGCGCCGAGGGCCCGGACTGGTCGTCCTCGTCCTCGTCGTCCTTGTACGGGTCCGCGTTGTAGCGGTCCGCGTACTGTGCGTACGGGTCATCTTCCTCTTCGTCGTCCTCGAACGGCTCGCCGTTCGGCGGTTGACTTGAAGGCGATGCGCCCAGCTCGTTGGCCAGACGCGACAGGTCTGTCCCGCCGCTGTTGTACTTCAGCTGGCGGGCGACCTTCGTCTGCTTGGCCTTGGCCCGGCCGCGCCCCATGGCTCGACCCCCTCGGTGACGGGGCTCGACGGCCCCAGAGTCTTGACACGCGTTCATGAATCCGAACGAGCTCTCCGCGGAGAGACCCGTCCGTAGGGCTTCAACGGTACCTGCTTCCGCGGCCATACGGTACGCCGCCCGCATGACGCGCCCCGGTGCAGGGTCGGCGAGACGCCCCGTCCTCGCTGGTCAGCAGCGATTTTAACCTCTTCTGGAGGGGCGACCCGCCGACCCGCGTGAGTCTGGTCTCCCCGTTCACCGCCGCCCGCCTCCCGGAGCCGGATCGACCACACCTGAACGGTCAGGTGTGGTCGAGTGACGCTCACGAGCGGCGCGCTTCGGCCATCCTGTGCTCGGCGATCCGGTCGGCCGCGGCGGCCGGCGGAACCCCGTCCTCCTTCGCACGTGCGAAGATCGAAAGAGTCGTGTCGAAGATCTTCGCGGCCTGTGCGCGGCACCGCTCGAAGTCGAATCCGTGCAGCTCGTCCGCGACCTGGATGACCCCGCCCGAGTTCACCACGTAGTCGGGCGCGTACAGGATCCGGCGGTCGGCGAGGTCCTTCTCGACACCCGGGTGGGCGAGCTGGTTGTTGGCCGCCCCGCAGACGACCGTCGCGGTGAGCGCGGCCACGGAGGCGTCGTCCAGCGCGCCGCCGAGCGCGCACGGGGCGTAGATGTCCAGGCCCTCGGTGCGGATCAGCGCGTCCGTGTCGGCCACGGCGGTGACCCGCGGGTGCGCGTCCGTCACCCGGCGTACCGACGCCTCGCGCACGTCCGTGATCACGACCTCGGCGCCGTCCTTGAGCAGGTGCTCGACCAGGTGGTGCCCCACCTTCCCGACGCCCGCGACCCCGACCGTGCGCCCGCGCAGCGACGGGTCGCCCCACCGGTGCTGGGCGCTCGCCCGCATGCCCTGGAAGACCCCGAAGGCGGTCAGCACGGACGAGTCGCCGGCGCCGCCGTTCTCGGGGGAGCGCCCGGTGGTCCAGGCGCAGGTACGGGCCACGACGTCCATGTCCGCCACGTACGTGCCGACGTCGCAGGCGGTGACGTACCGGCCGCCGAGCGAGGCCACGAACCGGCCGTAGGCCAGCAGCAGTTCCTCGCTCTTGATGTGGTCGGGGTCCCCGATGATCACGGCCTTGCCGCCGCCGTGGTCGAGTCCGGCGAGGGCGTTCTTGTATGACATGCCCCGGGAGAGGTTCAGCGCGTCGGCGACGGCCTCCTCCTCGGACGCGTACGGGTGGAAGCGGGTGCCGCCCAGGGCCGGGCCCAGGGCGGTGGAGTGGATCGCGATGACGGCTTTGAGGCCGCTGGCGCGGTCCTGGCAGAGCACGACCTGCTCATGGCCCCCCTGCTCCGAGCGGAAGAGGGTGTGCAGTACGTCCGTGTGCGCGCCGGAAACATCGGTCACGGTGGTGACTCCCCAGTAGAAACGGCGTTGGGCGGCCCCTCCGATGGGTGGTGGAGCGACCGGTCGGGCAAGCAAGAGGGTAAGTCCTCGGCAGGCGTGGATCGGCCGCAGTGCCGAGGATCACCCCCTCGGGGGTGACGGGCATGGGACGATGCCGCCCATGCCGGCGGTGTCTTCTGTTCATGTCCCTTACGCGTCCTACCTGCGGGTGTACGAGCCGCTGGGGGCCTTTCCGGAACCGGAGAGGACCCACTGGGCGCGTTACGCCAAGCGGGAACGTATCCCCAGCGCCCAGGACGAACTGCGGCGCTCCCTCGCGGACCTGCTGCCCACCCCGCCGGTGCCCGTTCCGGTGCACGAGAGCGGGGACGCGTTCGTCACCGAGGTCGACGGCGTGGTGTGCGTCTGTCCCTGGCGGACGCGGCTGCGCGGCTGGCTGGCGCTGGAGGAGCTGACGGAGACGCTGCCCGCGCCGCTGCTGGACGCGGTGCTGCCTCCGGTGGTGCGATTTCAGGCCACTTCGGACTACGAGCACTGGCGGGACCGGAATCCGGACGCGCGGCCCTGGATCAGGACGGCGCTCTGGCAGGTCCCGCCGGGCTGGTTCGCGCTCTTCTCCGACGAGGAGCGGTTGTACGAGAAGGAGGGCCCGGCCGGCGAGGAGGGCGGCGCCGGGGCGCCCGTACTGCGTTACCGGACCCCGATGGTGCAGGCCAGGCGGCGGCTGGCCCGCGCGCTGAAGACGCTGCGGGAGACGCTGGACGACGGCCCACTGGTCGAGGGTCTGATCGAGGTGGGGCGGTGGCTGGAGGAGTTCCACCCGCGTTCACTGGTCGAACTGGACTACGGCGGCCTCGTCCACGTGATCTCCCGGGAGCAGCTGGCCGACGACCGCTCGGCCGCCGATGTGGCGGCGGCGGTCGCGGCGCTCCGGGAGGGGGACGGCGAGGCGGCCGGGGCGGCGTACGGGCGGCTCATGGAGCGCTGGCGCGCGGTACGGGACCGGCAGTACGCGAGCTGACCGGCCGAACGGTCATGGGGAGACCGTGGAACGGGCTTGACCGGACCTTGAAGCGGGCACCGGGGCAGAGGTCCCGATCCGGGCGTTTGCCTCAAGCGTGACGGACCGCACTAACGGGGCTCTTGCGCCCATCACCCCTCCTCGTGCCAAAATAGGACAAGGAGTCCGGGGAGGGCTCCATCCGTCCAAGTGTGGGCGGAATGCTCGGCATTGCACTCTATGTAGGGGGGCCAGTGACTCCTGATCATTCTGTGACTGATCGTATCTGTGACGTGACTGTCCGCTATGGCATGGTCCATCGGCTTCCGCCGCTGATGAGCGCCTCAGAGGGCAATTCCATCGGTTTGGCCTACGTGGCTGGACGGATGGTGTAGTTGTAGTGCCGAGGACAAGCCGTTCGTCCTATAACCGACTCGGCCCGCGTCCGCCATTTCGGGCAACGCGGGTCAAGGTGCAGAATTTAGAGGAAAGAACCGAGATGGTTCGGTTCTCCCGAGGAGGCCGCTCATGACCGCTCGCACCCCTGATGCCGAGCCGCTGCTGACCCCGGCTGAGGTTGCCACGATGTTCCGTGTGGACCCGAAGACGGTCACACGCTGGGCAAAGGCCGGCAAGCTCACGTCCATCCGCACGCTCGGTGGGCATCGCCGGTATCGCGAGGCAGAGGTCCGCGCACTGCTTGCGGGTATTCCGCAGCAGCGCAGCGAGGCCTGAACACCCCAGTAAGGCTCATTTAGGGCTCAAACCAACCAGGGCACAGCCGGGTCCCCCATATCCGGTCGTCCCGACCCATGGCTCCACACGACGGGCACCTGCCCCAACAGGTCCCATGCCCACGCAAGACGGGTAAGTCGTCGATCGCGCCGGACTCCGCCGAGTCCGGCGCGATTTTTTTGTGTGCGGGACGGTGCGGAACGAGTGGTTCCGGGGAGGGCGGGGAACCGGTGAGGAGGGCCCTGGAGGAGAGTGCAATTGCACATATTAAATTCGTGTCGTGTAGGAGGGGTGTAAGTCCTGCTCTGTGCAGGAAGTTCTCGCGTGACTCCCGTCACACCTCTCCGCTCCTGTCGACGGGGTGTGAACCGCTCGTCGGGTACGTGTCAGATCATGGTGGGCGTCCCTCCGGAACGCACACCGCCACGCGGGGCGGTGCGGAACGAGGGGGGACGGATCGTCGGCCGGCGGCTGAACGGCAGTCAGACGTCAGTTGGCGGGAGGGGGTTGGTCCGCGGATAACTTCTCCACGAGGAAACCGCAGCCCCCGGGAGCCGGGTCGAGCGCCGCCGCGGACTCGTCGACGAGCCGCTGGAGGCGATGGCAGATCGGGCAGTACCCGGTGGCGTGCGGGCGCCCCGAGGCGGCTGCCAGATGGGCGCGCAGCAGTGCGCCCGTCTCGTGTTTCGTCTGCCTGGCGGGCCCGGTCCTGTCGGCCGGCCTCGCTGTCGATGCGGTCACACACACCACCCCCGGTGCGGCCCCGGGATGTGACGGACAAGGGGCCTTCTGTTTAGGTACCCCCGGGCCGCGAACCCCGTCAAGACGCATCGCCCCGGGCCCGGCCGATTTGGGCACGCCATTACTGCGGCGTTACCGCCGCGTCGACGGCGCTTGCCGTATGCAATGGAGTCGGGCGTCCAGGCCCCGGTGAGCGCCTCGTACGGCAAAAGCCCGCGTCCGGGGGCGCGGCGGCCTCGCGTACCTACGGCAGAAGGCCCGCGTCCGTCACCGGATGCGGGCCTTCTTTACTGCGGTCCTGACGGGATTTGAACCCGCGGCCTCCACCTTGACAGGGTGGCGAGCACTCCAAACTGCTCCACAGGACCAGGTTTCGCGGCCCCGTAGCGGCGGCTGCGAAACGAAACTCTACAGCAGCCCGGAGGGTGCGGTCGAACTGGATGATGGCGGCCCCGGCGTCACGGCGCCGCCGCGTCGATCGCCTTCACGATCCGCTTGTCCGAGACCGGCTGCGCCGTGCCCAGCGCGTGCGCGAAGTAGCTCACCCGCAGCTCCTCGATCATCCAGCGGATGTCCAGCACCTCGCGCGGCACCGGCCGCCCCCGCGGGAGCTGTTCGAGCAGCCACGCGTACTCGTCCTGCATCTCGTGGACCTTCTCCATGCGCGTCGTGTCGCGCTGGACGGCCGTCGGCATCTGCTGGAGCCTGCGGTCCGCCGCCACCAGGTAGCGCATCAGGTCCGGCAGCCTGCGCAGCCCCGTACCGGTGACGAAGCCGGCCGGTACGAGGGCCGCGAGCTGGTCCCTGACGTCCTGGACGTTGTTGACCAGCACCAGACTGTTCGTGGCCTTCAGGCGGCGCTCACAGGACTGCCAGGCGGCCAGGATCTGCTGGACCTGGCCGACGGTCCTCACCGTCGCGTCGACGAGGTCGGCGCGCACCTTGTCGAACAGCTTCCGGAACGACTCCTCGTCCCACGCCGGGCCCCCGTGGTCCGCGATCAGCTTGTCCGCGGCGGCCGTCGCGCAGTCCTCGAAGAGCGCCTGCACCGATCCGTGCGGATTGCGGGACAGCGCCAGCTTCTGCTGGTTGCTGAGCTTGTCGGAGGCGAACTTCGCCGGGTTGACCGGGATGTTCAGCATGATCAGCCGCCGGGTGCCGGCCCACATCGCCTGCTGCTGCTCGGCCTCCGTGTCGAAGAGCCGTACGGCCACGGTCGCGCCCTGGTCGACCAGGGCCGGGTACGCCTTCACGGGCTGGCCGGCCCGCCGCGTCTCGAAGATCCGTACCAGCGTGCCGAGCGTCCACTCCGTCAGACCCGTGCGTTCGATCGTCTCGCCGCCCGCCCGCTCCGCGGTGGCCGCGGCGGCCTGGGAGAGGGCCTGGCGGGCCTTGGGGCGGAGCTGGAGCCTCAGCGCCTCCAGGTCCTTCGCCTCGGCGATCTTGCGGCGCCGTTCGTCGACGATCCGGAACGTGATCTTGAGGTGGTCCGGGACCCGGCTCAGATCGAAGTCCTCGGCCGTGACCGGTACACCGACCATCCGCTGGAGTTCGCGCGCCAGGGTGAACGGCAGCGGCTCCTGGAGGGGCACGGCGCGGTCCAGGAAGGCGGCGGCGTAGTTCGGCGCGGGCACGTAGTGGCGGCGTACGGGCTTGGGCAGCGACCGGATCAGCTCCACGACCACCTCCTCGCGCAGCCCCGGGATCTGCCAGTCGAAGCCCTCGGCGGTGACCTGGTTGAGGACCTGGAGGGGTACGTGGACGGTGACGCCGTCCGCGTCCGTGCCCGGTTCGAACTGGTACGTCACCCGGAACTTGAGCGGCCCCTGGCGCCAGGAGTCCGGGTAGTCGTCCTTGGTGACCGAGCCGGCCTTCTCGTTGATGAGCATCGACCGCTCGAAGTCGAGCAGCTCCGGCTCCTTCTGCCGCCTCGCCTTCCACCAGGAGTCGAAGTGCGCACCGGAGACCACGTCCTCCGGGACCCGACGGTCGTAGAAGTCGTAGAGCGTCTCGTCGTCCACGAGGATGTCGCGGCGCCGGGCGCGGTGCTCCAACTCCTCGACCTCGCCGAGCAATTTGCGATTGTCATGGAAGAACTGGTGGTGCGTGCGCCAGTCGCCCTCGACCAGCGCGTTGCGGATGAACAGCTCCCGCGACGCCTCGGGGTCGATTCGGCCGAAATTCACCTTGCGCTGGGCGACGATCGGCACCCCGTACAGCGTGACCTTCTCGTACGCCATGACGGCCGCCGCGTCCTTCTCCCAGTGCGGCTCGCTGTACGTCCGCTTGAGGAGATGGCCGGCCAGCGGCTCGATCCACTCGGGCTCGATCCGCGCGTTGACGCGCGCCCAGAGCCGGGAGGTCTCCACCAGCTCGGCGGACATGATGAAGCGCGGCGGCTTCTTGAAGAGGGCCGATCCGGGGAAGACCGCGAACTTCGCGCTGCGGGCGCCCAGATACTCGTTCCTGGTGCCGTCCTTCCGCGCGCCGTCCTTTCCGCTGTCCTTCTTCGATGCCTCCTTCTCCTTCACGTCCTTCATACCGACGTGCGACAGCAGGCCCGCGAGGAGCGAGACATGGACGGACTGCTCCGCGGCGTCCTCCTCGTTGAGGTGGATGCCCATCTGCCGGGCGACCGTGCGGAGCTGCGAGTAGATGTCCTGCCACTCGCGGATCCGCAGGAAGTTCAGGTACTCCGTCTTGCACATCCGGCGGAACGCGGAGGAGGAGAGCGCCTTCTGCTGCTCCCGTACGTACCGCCAGAGGTTGAGGAAGGCGAGGAAGTCGGAGGTCTCGTCCTTGAAGCGGGCGTGCTGCTGGTCGGCCTGCGCCTGCTTCTCCGAGGGGCGCTCGCGCGGGTCCTGGATGGAGAGCGCGGCGGCGATCACCATCACCTCCCGTACGCAGCCGTTGCGGTCGGCCTCGACGACCATCCGGGCGAGCCGCGGGTCCACGGGGAGCTGGGAGAGCTTGCGGCCGAGCGGGGTGAGCCGCTTGGTCCGGTCCTTCCCCTTGGCGGGCTCCTTCTCCGTCATGTCGAAGGCGCCCAGCTCCTGGAGGAGTTGCACACCGTCGCGGATGTTGCGGTGGTCCGGCGGATCGATGAACGGGAACTTCTCGATGTCACCGAGCCCGGCCGCCGTCATCTGGAGGATGACGGACGCCAGGTTCGTCCGCAGGATCTCGGCGTCCGTGAACTCCGGGCGGGACTCGAAGTCCTCCTCGGAGTAGAGCCGGATACAGACCCCGTCCGAGGTACGGCCGCAGCGGCCCTTGCGCTGGTTGGCGCTGGCCTGGGAGATCTTCTCGATCGGCAGCCGCTGGACCTTGGTGCGGTGGCTGTAGCGGGAGATCCGGGCGTTGCCCGGGTCGATCACGTACTTGATCCCCGGGACGGTCAGCGAGGTCTCGGCGACATTCGTCGCGAGGACGACCCGGCGTCCGCTGTGGCGCTGGAACACCCGGTTCTGCTCGGCGTGCGAGAGCCGGGCGTAGAGCGGCAGGACCTCGGTGCCGCGGTGCGAGAGCTTCTGCAGCGCCTCGGCGGTGTCGCGGATCTCCCGCTCGCCGGAGAGGAAGACCAGGATGTCGCCGTGGTCCTCGCGCTGGAGCTCCTCGACGGCGTCCGTGATCGCGGTGATCTGGTCGCGGTCGCGCTCCGCGCTGTCGTCCTCCAGGAGCGGGCGGTAGCGCACCTCGACCGGGTACGTACGGCCCGAGACCTCGACGATGGGCGCCTCCCCGAAGTGCCGGGAGAAACGTTCCGGGTCGATGGTCGCGGAGGTGATGATCACCTTGAGGTCGGGGCGTCTGGGCAGGAGCTGGGCGAGATAGCCGAGCAGGAAGTCGATGTTGAGGCTGCGTTCGTGGGCCTCGTCGATGATGAGCGTGTCGTACGCGAGCAGTTCGCGGTCCGTCTGGATCTCGGCGAGCAGGATGCCGTCCGTCATCAGCTTGACGAAGGTCGCGTCCTGGTTGACCTGATCGGTGAAGCGGACCTTCCAGCCGACCGCCTCGCCGAGCGGCGTGTCCAGCTCCTCCGCGACGCGCTCCGCGACCGTACGGGCGGCGATCCGGCGCGGCTGGGTGTGCCCGATCATGCCGCGGACGCCACGGCCCAGCTCCAGACAGATCTTGGGGATCTGGGTCGTCTTGCCCGACCCGGTCTCCCCGGCGACGATCACGACCTGGTGGTCGCGTATCGCCTCCAGGATCGTGTCCTTCTTCTGGCTGACGGGCAACTGCTCGGGGTACGAGACGGCGGGCACCCGCCCCGCGCGCAGCCGGGTGCGCTCGGCGGCCTTCTCGGCCTGACCTGCGATGTCGTCGAGCACGGCCTGGCGCGCTTCGGGCTTACGGATGCGCCGTGCGCCTTCGAGACGGCGGCCGAGCCGCTGCGCGTCGCGCAGCGGGACGTCGGCCAGCAGGGTCTGGAGGTCGGCGAAGGAAGTAGACATACCGAAACCAGGATCTCACCCGCGCCGACGGGGAGGCGAACGATTTCGTGGCGGGCCGGCCGGGTACGGGCGCGGCGGCACCCGCACGGGACACGGGAGGGGAGTGGCGGGCCATGGAAGAGGGACGGCCGGCCACGGGGTACGGGCCACGGGAAAACCCCCGCCGGACGGACCGGGCGGGGGCTCGTGCCCTTGCGGGCGGTGGTGGCTGGGGCCGGGATCGAACCGGCGACCTATCGCTTTTCAGGCGATCGCTCGTACCAACTGAGCTACCCAGCCACGCAGCCTCGCGGCTGCAAGCGGTCCTGACGGGATTTGAACCCGCGGCCTCCACCTTGACAGGGTGGCGAGCACTCCAAACTGCTCCACAGGACCAAGCAATGTGCGAGCACTAGTCTCGCACACAGTGTTGCGTGCCCCCAACGGGATTCGAACCCGAAATCGTTACCTTCCTGACCTGCGATTTTGCTGTAGAACAGGGATGAAAACCCCCGTTTCCATCCCTCTCCGCCCGGCTCGATCCGGCTCGACCCCGGACCCGTGCTGACATGTCAGCACGGGCATCAGCGCGATTGCACGCGCGATACAAGCAGGTCAGGCGGGGCTGTTCTCCAGCTCAGGGTAGGGCAGCAGGTCCACGTCCAGAGTGGGCCCGTCCGTCGGCCACCCCCGACGGCACCGCCCAGCTGAGACAGCAAAGGCTGCCCCGCGCGTTGTCGTAGGTGTCACCGGCGGATCCGATGCTTGCGCGATGCCAGCGGCCCTCGAGGTGTTCGGCGAGCCTGAACGACGGGTACTGGGCGAGTTCGATCGGTCGTTACAACGGTGGCTACTACATCTGCCCGCCCGACTCGGCCTTCCACGTCCACACCCGCTCGATGGACGCATCACGCCCGAGGTCGTGGTGCGACTTGCCCTCCTTGGCGAGTTCCCGCTCCCCGATGTTCTGCGTCGAGATGCCAGCGTGGCCCATGCCCGGCCGGCACAGCGTCTCGAAGCGCTGCATCCGCTTCCGCCGCGTCAGCACGTCGATCAGCTTGTGCTCGAAGGTGCGCCCGTGATGTAGCGACTCGGTGACGCTCGGCGGCGGGATGACGACCGCGTACGCTGGCTTGTCGCTCTACTCGTCCGCATCGAATTGGCCCCGGACAAACGGAAGCCGCGCGGGCGGCCAATCATGTGTGACGAAGAACGCGGCCCGCGCGGCCGACATCACTCGTACTCCCGGGATTACGAGTGATCCCGCATCACAGTTCGCCACCGCCGCGGCAACGGCTCATGCCTCGGAGACGTCCGCCTTCACCTCGCTCATGAAGGGACCCCCGCCCGGCAGTACTGTCGAGCACAAGCGTGCTCGATGCGGGCGGTCGAATCGTCCCTACGGAGAAAGAGAACGAACTCGCAGCCCCCGACCATCCCGTTCTCCTTCGCCAGTACCCGCAGGCTGGAGAGCTGGGCCGCGCTCGTCGCCCTCTTTAGGGTGATCGGCGTCGGGTGACCAGCGATGGAAAACGTCCTGGCCATGGGAGCCTGCCGCATCCCGAGCCGCCACGTAAGCCAGCTGCTGACGACGACGCCACTGCCGCGCAGGATGTCCTTGTCCACCGTCAGCCGGACCCCGAATACATTGCCGGCAGGGTCGGCGGCCATCGTGGCTGGCTGTGCCGGCTCACTCTCCTCGATCGGATCGGCTCCGCGCGCGACAAGGTCGATCGAACCGTCTTCCGTCATTCCCACCCTGTCGTCCAGCAGACACTGCTGGAGGCGCCACAGCGTCACGGGGTACCGCTCGCCAACCTTTATGAAAAGGGCTTCCTTGGGCAGAGGGCCCAGCTCGGCCAGCACGGCGACGAATGCCTCCACGGCGTTCGGGTATGGAGTCACGTTCAGGTGGGGCCATTCGGCCAGCGCCCACTTCCCCTCCAGTCGGAGCTGGACGAACCTCTCGTCCCGCCTGAGCGCTTCGGTGACGGCGGGCTTCCGCTTGATCCCAGTCGGTTCGAGCAGGTCCTCAGCCGGACAGGGCTCGCCATTCGCCAGCAGATAGAGGTAGGCCGCGTCCCTACCGCGGGCGCGACGACGCAGCCAAGAGCCCTCGACGCCGGGCACAAGAGGGCTCTTCGAGTGCTCAAGCAACTCCAGCAACGGAACATCGTCCGGTACACCGGCCGACGCGAAGTTCACCGCCACGTCCTCCCCACGGAGCGGCGCCTCCTCCACTCCAGATCGCAGTAGGACCTCCAAGGCGGTCGGATTGCGCGTCCACCAGCCGTGCAGGCGACCAGCCCACGTCAATGGAGGCTCAGCCCCCACAGCCTGGACGAGAAGCACCACACCAATGTTTTCGCGTACGCCCAGCGCCGCGGCTAGTTCGGACTCAGGTATCGCCGGACTCACGGTGAGAGCCATGAGCCGATCACGCCAGTCATCGACGAAGGCGTCTGCGTAATAGCAGAGTCGCTCCTGCGCCATCACAAGCAACTGACGAACCCTTTCACGGCTCATCCCATGCTGCTGCCCGATGCTCCCGAGTGTTTCCCCACGGGCACGGTCCTCGACCATGCGACGCGACCGGAGGGGTAGAACACGCCAAGCGGCGCTAAGCCAGTCGTCGTCAGCCTCGGTCATCGCACCGTCCGCATCAGCCATCGGTGACATGCGCGCTGGTCAGGCCGAGCCGGTGCGCGATCCGCTGGTTGGTCGCCTTCTGCTCCGGAGTGATCTTCCGAACGAAGGAGTCCACCGTGCAGATGACCCAGGGCAGCGCGTCGCCACCAGCCTGTGTCGCGATGGCCGCCCACGCGAGGTGCTTGAAGTCGCGCATCGGGGCCCAGGCGAACCGCTGCTCCGTCTCCTCGTCGTTCTCGTGGCGAATCTTCACGCAGAGCGGCTTGATGGCGAGGGTCTCGAGGTCGACTTCCCAGCCGGGGCCGAGAGCCCGCACAACAAGCTCGCTGACCGGGGTAGAGGGCTTGGCCACGAGCGGGGCCCACTTGCCTACCCCGTAAGTGGCCCGGACGTACTCCTTCATGGGCCTGTCCTTGAGCCACGGCCGGATGTTCTCGGTCTTCCCGATGAACGGCAGAAGCCGTCCTCCGATCGCCGGGTCGGACGTCCACGTCACGTAGTGACGGGTGCGGTCGGCATCCGGCAGGTAGATCCAGTTGAGGTCGGCCATCCTCTTGTAGAGGAGGCGCACGACTTCTTCTTCCAGGTCCGTGGGGATCGCGTACTTGCTCATTCGATTCCTCTCGTCAAAGGGAACTGAAGGCGGACCTCGTCCGCCTTGGTCTCAAGGTCTGCCGCGTCCTGGATCCAGTGGTCCATTAGGGACCCGACGGTCTCGTCACTGAACTGGATTCGGGAGGCGTGCGGCATACGTACGCGTAGGTGCTCGCTCTCTTGGGCATCCTGGGCCTCCAGCGATCGCCGAAGTTCCAGGGTCGCCGCCACCCTGCGGATGTCGGTCACAAAGTCGAGGACCCGCAGGGCGACCTTGCCGGGGCTGAGCCGAAGCCCACGCCCGAGTTGCTGGACGAAGATCCGCCGGCTGTGCGTGACCCGCAGGAACGCGATGAGGTTGACGTCCGGGACGTCGACTCCCTCATTGAAAACGTCGACGCAAGTGATCACTGGTACCCGGCCGAGCCGGAATTCGTTGAGCAGGACTTGGCGCCGCTGCCGCGGGAGCGCGCTGTGGAGGAAGGACGCGTTGGACCACGCCGAGTCGGACGCGGCGAACAACCGGGCCATGTGCTCGGCGTGTTCGATGGTCTGACAGAAGACGATGGCCCTCGGATCGACCGTCGTTCGCCACGCCTCGCGGAAGTGCTCGACGATCTCCTCGTCGCGTTGCGGCAGGAACAGGGACTTGTTGAGGTCCTTGATCGACTGGCCGTGCACGCTGGCGTCCCTGACCGCGTCCCAGTCGACGTTGTCGACGTACAACCGGTAGTCGACGGCGGACAGGTAGCCGGCGGCCATGCCTTCCGCGATACCCATCTTGAAGCTCGGATACCCGAAGCGAGAAGTGATGTCAAACTTGTCGCCGCGCCAGGGCGTCGCCGTCACTCCGAACTGCTCAGCATTCCCACACAGATCGAGCAATTCCGCAAACCTGCCGGTCTCGGCCACGTGATGAGTCTCGTCAATCATGATCAAGTCGGGCCGGTAGCCCACGCGTACGGCACCCAGAACGGACTCGACGGTTCCGACGACGACTCCGTCGAGACTTTCGGGTCGACTTTCCCCAGTGAGCAGGCGCGTGGGAACGGACTTGGGGATGTGCCGCCACATCGCCTTCTCGAGCTGTGCTACGAGCTCCTTCATGTGCGCCACGACGAGGATCTTCGCGTTCGGATTGGCCCTGAGGTGACGGCTGATGATCTCTCCACCCACCACCGTCTTACCGAGCCCCGTCGCGAGTACGAGCAGGGCGGTGCCGTTCGCGTCGAGATCGCGGATCACCACCTCCGCCGCCTCCGCCTGGTAGGGGCGCAGTGTGTACTTCGCGGGGACGGTTTCGGGCATCTGGTCACCGATGGATCCCAGAGTCGCGCCATGCCAGAGGGTGATCGGAACGCCGACACCGTTGAGCGCCGCGCTGCGAGCAGCCGCCACCCCGTTGATGTCGGTGTTGGTCACCAGGACGGCCTTGTCGGCGCGGTAGCGCGCGTGGGCTCTCTCCAAGTCGTCCACCCCGCTGCGGTCGACCTTCCCGCCAGTCTTCCACTTGCACTGGAAGACCCACTGCTCTCGACCGCGCACGGCCAGGAGGTCCGCGCCGTGGTCGCCCGCGCCGTCGATGACACGCACGTCGTTGAAGCCGAGGTGCCAGAGGGCCCGCTCGGTGGCGTGCGTGAGACCTGCGGGTCCTCCCCTCAACAGCTCCTCCGCCGCGAGGAAGACGGCGCTCACTTCTCCTCCGCGAGGTCGTCGGCCAGCAGGCGGATACTCAGCCTCGTGCGCAGCAGCTGATTCGGGAGACTGGCCCCCGCGAAGGTCGCCTGGGTGGCCACGTCGGAGAGGTAGCCGACCGTGCGGGCCAGGCTGAGTCGACGCGCGGAAGCGGAGGCGACGCCCTCGTACACCCCCTGGAAGACACGGTTGTCCATGAACGCCGACGGCAGCGACTCGACGAGACGGACCAGGAACAGTGCCGGCACGTGAAGCAGGAACTCACCGCTCGTACCGAGGTCGACGGTACGGGTCACCTTGCCGTTGGCGATCATGGCGTGCTCGGTGGCCGTGAGTTCGTCCGGAGAGAGGAAGTGATACGCCTTCCCCGCCTCGCCGGTACGGTCCAGCTCCGACACCATGCGGTGACGGATCTCGGCCAGGAGTTCCTGCGCCTCGGCGCTGATCAACTGGGCGTCCAGGGCGGTGGCGGGCAGCGACTCGGCACGGATCGCCGCGATGAGTTCGGAGTGGCTCCACTCCGTCTCCGCCCGCACCCTGAGCAGCACAGCGACCTCGGCGAGCAGGAGGTCCGCCGGGTCAGCGCCGAACTTCTGGAAGATCGCGTGGTCGAGGTCTAGGAAGGCCACGAGGCTGTTGCCGGCGCGCTGGTCGAGCAGGACGGGCGTGCGATGCAGGTTCTCGTCGGCCAGATTGCCCGCCGTCAGCTGACGCGTCTCGACCTCGACGAAGCCGACGCGCGGGTGACCGAAGGAGCGGCTGAGTGCCGGGTAGGTGGTGGAGTTCTCCATGTAGCGCGTAACGCGCTCGTGCCTGGTCTCCGGACGCTGCCCCGAGGCCGGCGCGAAGGTATCGGAGGTGCCGCCATCTTTCGGCGACTCCTCCTCCGTGCCGAGCTTCGCCCCGCCCGTCTCGTTCGCGGGAGTGGTCGGCTCGGCGGTGTCCGCTCCGTTGAAGCCGAGCGCTTCCATCACCGCCGCCTCGTCGGGCCTCCCCGGGGTGGCGGCGGCCGCCTTGGCGTTCTTGCCCCTGCTCTTGGCCGCCTCGTGGTCCTCGACCGCCTGCCACCAGCGCTCATCGGTCTGGTAGTCGGGATTGCCCCGGCGGAACTCCTGTCCCCACCGGCGGGTGTCGTCATGCATCGGCTTACGTCCGTCACCCGGGACCAGGTATCGGAGACCGGCGTCGTTGCGGCGGAACGCCTTGAAGAGGAGCGCGAGCGGGCTGGTGTTCTCCTCGTACCCCATGTCGGCCGCACGCCTCGGCAGCAGCGGCGCGACTCCCCTCACGATCTCGACCGCCGAGCGCCAGCTCCGGTCGCCGTACTCGAAGGCGTCCTTCTGGTAGGTGACCGGAACGTGATCGAGGTGGATCTCTCCGATGATGCGGCCACCCTGGTGGGCGAGGTCCACCGGATACTCCGGCTCTTCGTTGCCCGCTGCCCCGTCAGGGTTACGCCAGGTGAACAGCTGCTTGTCCCAGCGCAGGATCTTGCGGCCGTTCCGCAGGAAGTCGATCCCGTAGTCGTTCTTGTGCATATACCGCTGAATGCCGAGCCACCCGTGCACACGGCGCTCGCGAGCAGTGAGCCGGTTACTACCGCAGTCCTCGCAGGTGTCGCGATCGGTGAGCTGCCACTGTCCGCAGTCACCGCAGGCGAGACCGTTCTCCAGCCTCTGGTCGATCTCGATGTAGGCGGGGATGCGCTCCTTGTTGTTGTAGAGAACCGAGCGATCGTCTCCCCAGCGGCAGTGGCGCACGGGCTTCACCTGGAAGCCGCCGACCCACAGTTCGAACGGACGCTCCAGGAGCAGCCAGGAGTAGACCTGCCCCAGGATGTTGCGCAGAGCCGGGCCGTTCTTCCGCAGCCATCCAGCGCGCGTCGGGTGCAGGCGGCTGATGACGATGCGGGTGCCGTGTTCGTTGGGATCGGCCTTCGGCTCGGTGATGTCCTCCGCCTCGAAGTCGTCTCCGATGCGGTCCAGGTCGATCTCCACACCGATCCACTCGGTGTCGCCCTGCCGCGTCGTCAGGACCCGCGTGCGCTTCCCGAGCCGGGCCGTGGAGACGTTGAACCCCATGCCGAAGAGACCGAGCTTGTCGTGCATGTCGTTGCCCGACCAGCCGGCCCGTACCGCCCGCTCCAGTCGGTCGTACGTCATGCCGCGCCCCGTGTCAGTGATGACGAGCTGTCCCTGGGCCGAGTCGGGGAGCTCGACGCTGACCCGGTACCCGCCCGCCCAGGGGGTCCCGGAGCGATGGATCTCGGTGAAGTCGTCGAAGGCGTTGTCGATCAGCTCCGCGATGCATTGCCACTCGTCGAACTCGATCTCACCCAGCATGCGCAGCACGCGCGCGGATGGAGTGATCTTCATAGGTGGATGGACCCCTGTCTTCGTCTCGCGTGGGCACGCCGAAGAGAGCCCTACCGCGGGCCGCGTTTCGACGCGCGGCTCGGGGCGAGCCGTACGCGTGATGAAGAGAAGAGTAGAGGGCATCACTGACAACGCGCGCCAAGTTTCGCTCCACTGAACCTACTTGAGGGAACGAGGGCGCTCTTCGCGATGCGATAGAAGGATCATCGCAAGTGCAACCCGCACCGCGGGTCAGCAGGGCCGGTAGCGGACGCCGACGGCTCTTGGGGGACTCATCCCGTGATCCGTGAACCCGCCGAGATATCCGTAGAGTCCGATGGGCGCGTCGAACTGTCTTTGGGGCTGCTGGCCAGGCCGGCATCAACATCGGGGAGGGCCTGCTCGCGTTCAGCGACGGAGACGGACGCATCGTCCTCCGCCGTGCGCCAGACGCGATCAACGACCTCGTGAGTCATGGGACGCTGTGATCGTCCTGTCCCGCAAAGCCGCGAACGGCCGCGGCGACTCGACGCGCCGCTCGCACAGGATCTTCGTGCTCCCAGATTCTGATGGCCCGCCATCCCGCGTCCGCCAGAAACCGATCGGTCTGAGCGTCCCTGGCTCGATTCCCGTCGATTTTTGTGCGCCAGAAGTCGCTGTTGGTCCGGGCGGGTCGACAGTGGTCTGGGCAGCCGTGCCAGAAGCACCCGTCGACGAAGACGGCGACTCGCGCTCGACTGAAGACCAGGTCGGCGGTTCGGTTCACGCCGGGCAGCGGTCGAGTGGACACGCGATAGCGCAGGCCCTCCTGGTGCAGCAACGAGCGGATCCGAAGTTCAGGCGCAGTGTCGCGGCCCCGGTTCCCGCGCATCACCGATCGTGTGGCGGACGACGACGCCCATGAGCCTTCGGGGACGTGACGCTTCCCGACCATGCCCCGGTCCTTCGCGATCTTCCACGCCTGGTCGAGGTTCGCCGCTCGCGTCGGGTGCTCGACCTCACCGACGTAGAGAGCAGGCGAACGGCCACCCTCCGACCAGCGGAGATAGGCCCGGATGCGGCGAGTGCTGGGCAACACCTTCAACGTGATCGAGCCCAACGCGTACTCCCCGTCCTTGCGCTTGACGTAACGCTCCTCGCGGCTCCCCGCGGCACGATCTTGCTCAGCGATGATCGCCTTCCTGGTCCGTCCCTGACGGCCTCGCCATGCCCTCTCGGGCGGCGGTTTGTCCTTCCATCCCTCTTGCCGGGACGCGGTGGCGTCGTTCACGAACGCCGCTCAGCGTCGTCGAGGGCCTTCGCGACGGCGCTGGTGAAGATCTCGCCCAGCTTCACGGGAACCGCGTTGCCCAGCTGCCGCATACGCTCACCGCGCGGACCCGCCATGCTCCAGCCGTCACCGAATGTCATGACCCTGGCGGCCTCGCGCACTGTCATGTATCGGTGCTCGGGGCGCCTCTGCCCGGTCTCCTCATCGACGACCAGGTTGTCGAGCTGCATGACCGACTCCCCGCCAGGCACCCCGTGCACCCCAGCCTTGACCGTTTTCGCCGGCCGGTCGAGTTCGTTGGGCGTGTGCCCGTGATAGATCCGGGCTCCGGGCCATCCGACGTGATCGGGCACGCCTTCCTGCTCCGTCGTCTTGTCCAGCGTGCGGGTGTTGATCTTGGGCAGTCCCAGTACCGCGTCCCGGAGGGTGAGCCACGGCTCTAGCTCGGCATCACCACTCTCGAACGTCAGCTGCTCGTTCTCGTAACGCGACGTCACCAAGTCGATGACGCGTTTCGGGATCTCGGCGCCCTTCTCCTCGTGCCGGCGCCAATAGGAGCCATCGAGGATCGTCCGCGCGAGGGCCGCATGGGAGTGGGTGCGCGCCACAGCACGCTCGACCAGATCCGGGTCCACGCCCAGGTCAGCGCGAAAGGCCAGGAGGATCACACGGTTGCGGATCTGCGGCACCCCGTAGTTGGCGGCGTTCACCTCATGTTGGGTGACCTTGTATGTCTCCGCCGGATCTGTGTCCTTCGCCTCGATCCGCTCACGCAACGCACGGTCGTGCTCCTGCCATGTGGCGTCGTCCCGGCGCTGCACGAACGGCAGAGTGAGCTCGCGCTTGATGTAGTCGAAGTATGGCTTGAAGGACGGACGGAGAAGTCCTCGGACGTTCTCACAGATAACGGCCTTGGGTCGGATCTCGCGAACCGCCCGGAACATCTCCGGGAACATGTTCCGCTCGTCCTCGTCGCCCTTCGCGACCCCACCAAGGCTGAACGGCTGGCACGGGGGTCCGCCGGCCAAGAGATCGACCTTCCGCTCCCGGAGAAAGTTCATGTCCAGCTGTCGGACGTCTCCAGTGACCAGCGGAGGGTAGATAGGGCGCTCTCCCGCGTCAGCGGCCCCGGTGCCCCGCTCGCGTTGCTCATCGATCCCGTCCAGCCACTTGGCCAGCACGTCAGGCGCAGTGCCCTCGGGGAACGCGTCGAAGCGGTTCCCCTCGAGCGTCTCGCACGCCCTCTTGGCGAACTCGTTGAGCAGCAGGTGCCGGAACCCGGTCTTCGTGCTGGCCTGGACCAGCCCGCCTCCGCCCGCGAAGAGCTCTACCGACGTACGTTCCATGGTCTTCCCACTCCTTGCAGTTCAGCGCAGGGAAAACCATACCGCGGAGTAGCGGCAGTAGTTATCGATAGGTCAGAAGAAACATCTGTGATGTCGTAGCCTCCACACCGTTATCACCGACAAGGATCATGAGTAGGGCGGCGGGGGTCATGGAGGCGACAGCAGGGTGCTCGGAAAAGGCAACGTTCCACCGGAGCTTCACCCTCAGCATCACGAAGGCGCTTGGCGATCAGCTCGCGGCGGATCTCGCCACGCTGACCAGGGCCCCGCTGAGCGACACGAGTATCGGCCAGCTGCTGGAGCGCCCTGGCGTCTACCAGCTCTACCTGCACGACGACTTCGTCTATGTAGGCAAAGCCGACAAATCCCTTCCCGTGAGACTTCGACAGCACCTTAAGAAGATCTCGGGCCGCCGCGGAATCGCACCGAGCGACATGACCTTCTCGTGCCTGTACGTAGCGGAGGACTTCTCGGCCCTGGCGCCGGAACAGCTGCTCATCAACCACCACAAGGATTTGGGCGAGATCCCGTGGAACAACAACGGCTTCGGCAACAGGGACCCCGGCCGACAGCGAGACCACACCACTCTCAAGCCCAACCACTTCGACGCCCTATATCCGATCGATCTCGCGCGGCCGGTCGAGGGCCTCACAGCCGGCGAGACAAATGTCCTGGACCTGCTGGAAGCGCTCAAGGCGTCGCTTCCTTACAACATCCGGTACGCGAAGTCGGGTGATCTGGAGAGTGCCAACCTCGTCATCACGGACGTGGAGCTTTCGGTCGACGATCTCCTCAAGAGGATCTCGGAAGCGGCCTCAAGCGGTTGGCAGATCACGGCGCTTGGGGGCTACATCGTCATGTACGAGGAAGGCCCCGCCGAATACGCGAGCGCCTCGCGGTATTACCGCGGTGGGCAGACAATCGACAGCGTCCCGCTCTCCGCTCCGGAGGATGAGGCGGCGGTGGACAGCGGTTCGCCCGCCCAGGGCGCTTCCTGACAGAGCCCGACAATTCACAGCACGGCGGCTACAGCGACGGCTTGGAATCCGGCTCTTCGGGCGCCGTGACCGCGTCGTGCGCTGCACGGGATCGCGCCACGTCAGCGTAAGGATTCGCACTTCCCCGGGGCCGGCACCCGCCCCAGGTCGCTCAAGTCTTCCGCGCGCGGAACCCTGGCCTTACAGTCTCGAACCTCTGCGAAAAGGCGCCCGTGGCGGCGATCAGCGTCCTGCGCGACACCTCGGTCGCGGATCGCGTCTCGTCGGAGGTTCCCCGTGAGTTCGTCGTCGCGTTCCTGAGCCGCGCGGACAAGAGCGGGTACCTCGCGACCAGATGATCCCCAGACCGATGGGCCCTGGTGCCCGTGGCCGCCACGCGGATCGCGGTATACCAGCACACCCGGCCCGCTGGCCGTCGCGGCTCGCCGCTCCGCCTCCGCGGCTTCGGCCGCCGCTCGTCGATCCGGGGACGGTGGTGATGGTTCGGCGCTCGGCCTCGACGCTTCTGCGGGTCGGTGTGCGTCGGGTCTTGGGGCGCACGGCGTAGGCAGGTCCGCGATAGCGTCGCGAAAATGGGCCGGGATGGCTTCACGCGGCCGTTCGGTGAGGATCACGCGCTCCTCGGTGCCGTTCTCGATCTTGCGGATGAGGTCAGCGACGGCGCGGTCAAGCTGCTCCTGCTCGCCGAGCGCTTGGCCGCCGCAGGCGCGGTCGGCGTCGATCTCGTAGGCCGACAACGGCAGGAAGAGGTGGCACTGTTTCTTGTCGCGGCCCATCATCGTGTACAGGGCGTTCGCTTGGGCGCCGGGGCCGAGGCGAGGGCCGTACTCCACCGCGGAGGCCGAGTCCTGGGAGATCGACCAGGGAATCACGCGGGCTGGCGAACCGCAGAAATCACCGGGTTCTCCGCATCCTGACGGGCACCGATGTGCCCACTGATGGGCACAGGGAAATAGGATAAAAAAGACCCCCGCGCTGCATTATTGGAGGTCAAGAGGGTCTTCTTCGATGTGGAGCCTAGGGGATTCGAACTCCTGGCATTTGTCTACCGGCACGGATTGGCCGAATGGGCCGCACACGTAAGTCTTTGCGATCAGAGGCAGCGTGGCCATCGTGCCGGAACGACCGGCGAACCCCAACGCGGATTCTTGTGCCGCGCGCACTGTCACCCTGCTGTGGGCCTGACAGGGCGGCGTGTGGCGCGCTCTGGAGGAGCACGGGTTCTGCGCGGGAGCGAGAGTGGTTCGGCAGCCTGGAACCGTGGCCGTCCGGTGCTGACATGTCAGCACCAGAAGCCTCTGGGGCCGATTACTATCAAGGTGGGTGGGTTTTTTGCCGGGGCACACGACGAGGACGTCCCGGACGGAATGCTGTCCGGGACGTTCTCACTCTGGTGGCTGGGGCCGGGATCGAACCGGCGACCTATCGCTTTTCAGGCGATCGCTCGTACCAACTGAGCTACCCAGCCACGCAGTTCGCCGAGGCGATCTGCAAGCGGTCCTGACGGGATTTGAACCCGCGGCCTCCACCTTGACAGGGTGGCGAGCACTCCAAACTGCTCCACAGGACCAGGTTTACGTATGCGAATAAATCCGCATACGCACCGATGTGCGTGCCCCCAACGGGATTCGAACCCGTGCTACCGCCTTGAAAGGGCGGCGTCCTGGGCCACTAGACGATGAGGGCTAAGGGCCCGCCTGGGCGCTTTGCAGCGCGTCGGGGACGTCCGCAGCATATGCGATGCGAGGAGCTATCGCCAAAACGGTTTACGGGCCCCGGGGACCGGCCCGGCCAGGGCCTTCCCGCGGCCGGTCAGGGCGCGGGCTCGGGGAGGGCCGGCGTGGGACCCGAGGAACCGGATCCCGAGGAGGAACCGGAGGCCGGGGCGGAGGTGGACGCGCCGGCCGGGGGATCCGTACCGGCGCCGCTGCCGGGTTCCGCACCCGGCTCCGCGCCGGGCTTGCCCGCCTCCTGCGGGAGATGGCGGCTGACCTCCGCCGTCGTCAGCCCCAGACCGCCGAGCGTGATCTCGTCCCACGCCTGGAGCCGCTTGGTCGTCCGGTCCAGGTAGAGCACGGAGGCGCGGACCTTCTCCGGCTTCTGGTTCTGGAGCGCGCGCAGCCCGCCGCCGCCCGTCGAGCCCTCGATCTTCAGCCGGGTGCCGTACGGCAGCACCTCGGTCTTGCGCTGGTGCACGTGGCCCGCCAGGACGAGCGGCACCACGCCGTCCGTCTGGCGCGCGGCCAGCGGGTCGTGCGTGACCGCGACGTCCACCGGCGTACCGGCCCGCTCCTGGTCGCGCAGGGCCGACGCGAGCTGGATGCCCGCCATGCGTTCGGCCGGGTCGCCCGGGGCCTTCCTGGAGCGGTCCGGGGTGAACTGCGGGTCGCCCGTGCCCGCGATCCGGATCCCGCCGACGGACACGGCCCGGCCGTCGTCCAGGACGTGCACGTTCCGCATGCGCTCCAGGTACTCCTGGGTGACGTCCGAGTCATGGTTGCCCCGTACCCAGACATAGGGGACGCCCAGGTCGGCGATCGGGTCGAGGAAGGCGTTCTCGGCGGAGGCGCCGTGGTCCATCGTGTCGCCCGAGTCGATGATGACGTCGATCCCGTACTGCTCCACGAGAGAGCCGATGATGTGCCAGGCCGCCGGGTTGAGATGGATGTCTGAGACGTGCAGGACGCGGAGGGTGGCCGGGTCGGGCTGGAAGGTGGGGAGCGTGGAGGTGGCGTCGTACAGCTTGGTCACGTTGGTGACCAGCCGCGCCAGCTCCTTCTGGTAGACGTCGAAGTCGCTGACGATCGAGCGGGCGTTGCCGACGACCTGGGGCGCGGACGAGAGCAGCCCGGAGAACTTCGGCTCCAGCACCGACTGGGGGTTCCAGGTGGCGTACGCGCCGACGGCGGAGGCGCCCAGCAGCGTGAACGCGAGGCCGCCGGCGGCGAGCGCGCGGCGCGGGCGGCGGTAGACGGCGAGACCGAGGGCGGTCGCCCCGGACACGACGGCGACGACGGAGCGTACGGCCAGCTCCGTGGTGCCGGTCCTGACGTCGCGGGTGATCTCGCTCTGGAGCCCGGAGAGCCGTTCGGGATGCTGCACGAGGGCGGTGGAGCGGACCGGGTCGAGCTGGTCGACGTCCACGTCCAGCCGTACCGGACCGGTGTGCGTGGCCAGCTCCAGCGCGCCCAGCGGCGAGACGTTGATCTTCGTGCCGCCGGAGACGGACGGGCGGAGCGTCATCCGGGTGTCCATCGGGCCGACCGGCGTCCGCACGCTCCCGACGATCAGCAGCCCGAGCCAGGCGCCGAGCAGGACGACGGCGGTGAGGCCGAGCGCGCGGGTGAGGGGGTGCGGGGGATGGACCTGGATGAGGGCGCTCGTGGGGGCGGTGCGGCGGGCGCGGAGATGTCCCTTGACGCCGGCGAGCGGGGCGCGGAGGGCACGGAAGGGGAAGCGCGGGACATCACGGGCCATTGGGCGCGTATGCCCGCAGCGGTGGTCCGCCATGCCTGGCCGCCGCCAAGAGGAGTAGTCGGCGTACGGGGCGGGACCGGGCCCGTACGGGTGAGGACCACGGTCGCGGGCAGGCGTGCGGGCCCGCGCCCGGCCGTCAGCCCCAGCCGAGTTCGTGCAGCCGGTCGTCGTCGATGCCGAAGTGGTGCGCGATCTCGTGGACGACGGTCACGGAGACCTCGTGGACGATGTCCTCCGCGCTCTCGCAGTACCGCAGGGTGGGGCCCATGTAGATGGAGATGCGGTCGGGCAGGACACCGGCGTACCACTCGCCCCGGTCGGTGAGCGGCGTCCCCTCGTACAGCCCGAGGAGTTCGGGGTCGGCGGGGTCCGGCTCGTCCTCGACGAAGACGGCGACGTTGTCCATGACCCTGGTCAGCTCCGGGGGGATCTGATCGAGGGCCTGGCTCACCAGTTCTTCGAAGGTCTCGCGTGTCATCTCCAGCACAGGGCCATTGTCCGGCAGATCCGCCCCCCGGCAAGATCGTCGACGCCTCGGTACGTCCCGGGCGTGTCCCCGGCGGTGAAAAGGGAGTTGGGCAGGGCGGTCCGTCCCCGCCGTCGGCGGGAGCCCCGTTGCCACGCCCCGGAGGTGCCGCTCGTGCGCCAGTTGTCCGCCCCAGGCCGTCTCGCCGTCTGGATCGTCACGTCCGTGGCGGCCCTGACCTCCGCGGGCTGTATGAGCGTCGGCGACGACGCGGGGAGCCCGGCCCCCTCGCGCCCGGCGGACCGCAGTGGCGCCGCCACCGAACCCGACGGCGGTACGGGGGACGCGGCCGGAGTCGGTGGCGCCGACGCGTGGCCGGGCCATACGGATCAGAGCGCCGGCGGTACGGCGCGGGCCGAGGCGGACGGCGCCGCCGGGGCCGACGGCAAGGGCGGCGCCGGGGACGGGGCCACGGAGGCGGAGGCGGGCAAGGGGCCGTCGCCGGAGGCCGGTTCGTCGGCCGTACCGTCGCCCAGGCCGTCCACGGGCGCCCGGCCGCAGCCGGGGAACGGGAAGCCGACCGCGCCGGGGAACGAGCCCGTACCGACCAGGGAGCCCACCCGCTCCGCGCCCCCGCCCGTCCAGCCCACGCAGACCCCGGCGCCGGTGGACCCGGACCCCGAGCCGGAGCCGACGAAGCCGCAGGAGCCGCCGTCGGCGTCGCCGGCGGCGGAGATGCGGATGGCCGCGATGGCGCTGGCGGACGGGGCGGGGATGATGAAGGAGCCGTCGGCGTCGGCGCAGCCGGGGCCGGTGTGACGCGCGTCTCTTTCCGTGCTTTCCGCCGTGGGGGCGGGGGCTCGGTTTGCCTCGGTGGGGGGTAGGTGCGTATGGTAGTAGATCGTTTGATCATTGCCCGGCGCCGACACAGAAGAGCGCCGCGTGGCGCGTACTCTCCCTTGCCGTGGCTGACCGCATTGAGGCGGTCGATTTGCGAATCACGGAGTTTGGGCGCGTGCCGAGACTCCGGAAGGTTTCGCATTTCGCATGTCCATTTCCAGTACTGACCACACCGTCATGCCCGAGAACGCCGAGGCCGTAGAGGCCGTCATCTCCGCCGATGTGGCGGAGATCACCGAGGCGCCCGAGGTCGCTGAGACGGTGGAGGCCCCCGAGGTCACCAAGACCCCCGAGGCCGCTGAAACCCCCGAGACGCCCGAGGTGTCCGGGGCCGACGAGACCGACGAGACGTCAGAGGCCCCCACCGGCCCCACCTTCGGCGACCTGGGCCTGCCCGACGGCATCGTCCGCAAGCTCGCGCAGAACGGCGTCACCTCCCCCTTCCCGATCCAGGCCGCGACCATCCCGGACGCCCTGGCCGGCAAGGACATCCTGGGCCGCGGCCGTACCGGCTCCGGCAAGACCCTCTCCTTCGGTCTGCCGCTGCTCGCCACGCTGGCGGGCGGCCACACCGAGAAGAAGAAGCCCCGCGGCGTCATCCTCACCCCGACCCGCGAGCTGGCGATGCAGGTCGCGGACGCGCTCCAGCCGTACGGCGACGTGCTCGGCCTGAAGATGAAGGTCGTCTGCGGCGGTACGTCGATGAGCAACCAGATCTACGCCCTGGAGCGTGGCGTCGACATCCTCGTCGCCACCCCGGGCCGGCTGCGTGACCTGATCAACCGCCGCGCCTGCTCGATGGACCAGATCCAGATCGCGATCCTCGACGAGGCCGACCAGATGTCGGACCTGGGCTTCATGCCCGAGGTCACCGAACTGCTCGACCTGGTGCCGGCCGGCGGCCAGCGCATGCTCTTCTCCGCCACGATGGAGAACGAGATCAGCTCGCTGGTCAAGCGCTACCTGACCGACCCGGTCAGCCACGAGGTCGACAGCGCCCAGGGCAACGTCACGACGATGACGCACCACGTGCTCGTCGTGAAGCCCAAGGACAAGGCCCCCGTCACCGCGGCGATCGCCGCCCGCAAGGGCCGCACGATCATCTTCGTACGGACGCAGCTCGGCGCGGACCGGATCGCCGAGCAGCTCCGCGACTCGGGCGTGAAGGCCGACGCGCTGCACGGCGGCATGACGCAGGGCGCGCGGACGCGGACGCTGGCCGACTTCAAGGAGGGCCTCGTCAACGCCCTCGTCGCCACCGACGTCGCGGCCCGCGGTATCCACGTGGACGGCATCGACCTGGTGCTCAACGTGGACCCGGCCGGGGACCACAAGGACTACCTGCACCGCTCGGGCCGTACGGCGCGCGCCGGCAAGTCCGGTGTCGTCGTCTCGCTGGCGCTGCCGCACCAGCGCCGGCAGATCTTCCGGCTCATGGAGGACGCGGGCGTCGACGCCTCGCGCCACATGGTCGGCGGCGCCGGCGCGTTCGACCCGGAGGTCGCCGAGATCACCGGCGCCCGTTCGCTCACCGAGGTCCAGGCGGACTCGGCGAACAACGCGGCCAAGCAGGCCGAGCGCGAGGCCGCCGACCTGACCAAGCAGCTGGAGCGCGCCCAGCGGCGCGCCACCGAGCTCCGCGAGGAGGCCGGCCGACTGGTCGCCCGCGCCGCGCGCGAGCGGGGCGAGGACCCGGAGGCGGCGGTCGCCGCGGTGACGGCCGAGGCCGAGCGCGCGGTCGAGGAGGCCGCCAAGGCCGCCTCCGTACCGCAGCAGGCGGCGCCGCGCGACGAGCGCGGCAACTTCGGCCGCCGGGACGACCGGGGCGAGCGCAGCGGCCGGGGCGGCGCGCGGGGCTACACGCCGCGCGACGACCGCGGTGGCGACCGTGGCGGCGACCGCGGTGGTTTCCAGCGCCGTGACG